>NZ_RQVC01000002.1:0-178473 GCF_003992085.1 Veillonella sp. CHU732 | reverse complement strand
AAGAATAGCACTAGCTATTTGAATAGCTAGTGCTAAGAGCTTTTTATATGAGTAGCCCCCACATTTGACAAAGAGCCAAAAAAATCGGCATAGCCCATGGTTATGACTATGCCAATATAAAGAGTTATAGATCTCTTGCTAAGTTTTGCTCAAGTACTACAACAACCCCTGTATGCGTATATAAGGAAACTCCCCTACTTCTACATCGGTTCTAACAGCAAATACTTTCTCTAGTAATTCTTCTGTCATTACATCTTTTGGCGATCCATCGGCCAAGATCTGTCCTTGATAGAGTACACCGACCCGTTGGGAATATTGTGCGGCCTGGTTCAATTCATGAAGAACCATCACTACGGTTAATCCTTCACGGCGATTTAAGTCCTGTAATAACTCCATAATCTCCAATTGGTGGTTAATATCTAAATACGTGGTAGGCTCATCCAAGATTAGTACTTTTGGTTCTTGAGCTAATGCCATGGCAATCCATACACGTTGCCGTTCCCCACCGGATAAGGAAGATACTAGCTGATTCCGCAAATGACTCACTTGTGTGGCCTCTAAGGCAGCATCTACCACTTCTTTATCATGAGACTCTTGTTGCTTCCACCAAGATTGGTAAGGGAATCGACCACAGTTGACAAGTTCTTCTACTAACATATCTTTCGGGATAGATGGTACTTGTGGTAAGAATGCCATATATCTAGCTAATTCTTTATTAGAATAGCCCTTTGCCTCTTTCCCTGCAATTTGGATGGTTCCGGTACTTTTAATTGCACTAGTAATGGCATGTAATAATGTACTTTTACCACAACCATTAGGACCGATTAAGGTAGCGATTTCCCCTTCATAGACCGTCCAATCAATGCTCTTTAAGACTTCTTTTTCACCGAAGGAGACACGACAATCTTTCACAGAAATTACTGGTTTCATTAGTCATCCCTCCTCAATAAATACAAGAAGAATGGAGCGCCGAAGAAAGCCATAATGATGCCTACTGGAATCTCGATAGGACTAAATAATGTACGTCCCAATGTGTCGCTGATAACAAGCACAAAGGCTCCTAAGAAGGCAGATCCTGGCAATAAGAAGCGATAATCTGTGCCCAACATCATGCGCGCAATGTGCGGAATAATTAATCCTACGAAACCAATTAAACCCGCTACTGATACGGCACTGGCTGCTAATAATGCTGCCACAGCAGTCATCACAAACCGTGTTTTTTCAACGGCTAAGCCTAAACTGCGTGCTGTTTCATCACCTAAGCTGAGTATGGTCAATCGTTTTGCTCCTAAGAAGGCAAATAACAAGCCCCCTATGGTATACGGAATTAAGACATATACTTGCGGCCAACTACGAGCAGCTAGACCGCCAACCATCCATAATAGAGCCCCTTGCACTCGATCCCCATAGAATACGAGTAGGGCAGATATCATGGACCCTAAGAATGCTGCTACGGCTACGCCAGCCAAGATAATACGACTTGGACGTATACCCTGTTTCCAGGCTAAGGCATACACAAGTATGGCCGCTGTCAAAGCGCCAATAAAGGCGATGAATGGCACCGCATATTCTAGGTAAGGAAATAAAATTAATACTATGACACCAGCTAATCCTGCACCTGAGGAAACCCCTACGATTTGCGGATCTGCTAATGGATTTTTCATAACTGCTTGTAAGATAGCACCTGCTACAGCTAGATTCGAGCCTACTAGGGCCGCGACTATATTTCTCGGTAAGCGAATGTTCCATATGACTAGTGAATTTGTATCAGATAAAGTGGGAGACCACAATGTATGCCATATTTGAGCCAATGTAGTCTGGGCGGACCCAAATACTAAAGACAAGATGAGGGCAGCAATCGCTGCTGCCCCAAACACTAGAACGAGAAACATACGCCATGCATTGCGTGTTTGACTCGTTCTATTCATTATTTCTTTTCTTTTCCTTCTACAAATAACATGTCGTTACGTTTTACATCTGTGTAGAACAATGCGTTAACAACGGATGCAGCAATGGAGCTACCACCTTTGTTACCTTGAATTGTAATGTAAGGAACTGGAGATACTTCTGCCAAATAATCTTTAGATTCTGCAGCACCTACGAAACCTACTGGAATCCCGATGATTAAAGCAGGACGAATCCCTTCTTCTAAAGCAAGGCGCAATACTTCGTATAAAGCAGTTGGTGCATTACCAATTGCCACGATTTGGCCTTCTAACTGTTTACCGAATGTACGCATCGCAGCAATAGAGCGTGTCACGCCTAATTCTTTTGCCATTTCAGCCACTTTTTCATCACGAATTAAGCAATGTGCTTCACTGTTATGAAGTTTTAATGCTGGTTTAGAAATACCTGTACGAACCATTTCTACATCTGTATATACATGAGCGCCATTGTTAACAGCTGCAATACCTGCCGCTACAGCACCTTCACTAGTACGGAATAATTTCGCATATTCTACGTCACCAGACGCATGGATAGTACGAGATACCACTCGAATTTCATCCTCAGTAAATCCCATATCTTTTACATATGGATAGATAATTTCCATACTTTTATCTTCAATTGCTTTCGGGTTTTTAATGTAATCCATCGTAATCCTCCCATAGGGTTTTAAATTCTTCTACTGTTGAAATCGTCACTGCTCCTTTCGCCGGTGTTGGGCGATCGATAACAATGACATGAACATCTAAATCGATAGCAGCTTGTAACTTTGTGTCTGAACCTCCTACAAGGCCAGAATTTTTCATGACTACAACCTCTGCTTTTGTATCTTGGAACATGACCTTATTCATGTCATAAGAAAATGGTCCTTGCATAGCAATGGTATATTTAGGAGATACTCCCAAATCTTCCATCATTTGAAGCACTTCTGCCGTCGGTAATACACGAGTCCATACTTCTTTATCTTGTAAAGCTTCAGACTTGGCAAAGACATGCATCGTCTTACTACCTGTTGTAAGATATACCACCTTACCTAGTTCACCTGCTAAAGTAGCTGCCTCTTCTTCATTGCTCACATGATGTAATTTATCATACTCTGGCAATGGCACTTCTTTCCGTTCAAATCGAATGAAAGGAATTTCCATATCTGCGGCGGCTTCGCGAGCTGTGGCAGTCACAATCGCCGCATAGGGATGGCTCGCATCAATGAGCATCGTAATGCCTTTATTTTGAATGAGAGCTTTCATCTCCTCTAAATTCAAGCGTCCTTCATGGACTTCAATGCCTGGATGGGATGCTAATTGTGCCCCATATTGGCTCACTACAGACACCAACACAGGTAATCCTGTATGCTCTTGTACTGCTACCGCCAAATTACGGCCATCTAGCGTACCCGCTATGACCCAAATCACAGTTTATATCCTCGCGGCGTAATGATTTTACCATTTTCCACATACGTTTGGCTGTTACCAATGATAACTAATGTTTGCATATCGATTTCTTCTTTATGGAAATGCTCTAAATCAGATATGATAATATGTTGACCTACACGACCCGCTTTTTGGACAATGCCTACTGGCGTTTTAGGGTCACGATGTTGCAATACTAGTTCACGTACTTCATCTAAATGTGTGACACGTTTTTTACTGCGTGGGTTGTATAAAGCGATAACCATATCACCTTCTGCACATAGAGCTGCACGTTTTTTGATTAAGTCCCATGGTGTCATCAAATCACTCAAGCTAATAACAGCAAAGTCATGCATCAATGGAGCACCTAACACAGCTGCTGCCATGTTTACAGCGCTTAAACCTGGAACGATATGTACAGGAGGACGTTTTTCCTCTGCCACTTTGTTAGCCAACTCAATAACAAGTCCAGCCATACCGTACACACCAGGGTCACCGCTGGATACCACTACCACTTTATAACCTTCTACAGCTAAATCCACTGCTTGTTGGCAACGATCCACTTCTTGCATCATGCCTGTTCCTACAGTGACTTTGTCTGCTACAAGGTCTTTAATCAAATCTAAATAGGTAATGTAACCTACTACACGGTCAGCTTGTAGAATCGCTTCGCGTGCTTCTGGTGTCATGAATTCTGGGTTACCAGGTCCGATTCCGATGACTTGTAATGTACCCGTGCAATGGCTACGGTTGTTCTCGGAAATATTGTTTTGTGTTGCAGTAGCTCCTGCCCCTGCGCTAGTAATAGTGCTGTCGTTTCGCATACGTTTCCTACTCCTATGGTTTGTTTAACAAAATTTGATTCTATAATTTGTGCCTCTTCAATACAAGGGGCCATTTCTTCTTGTGTATAAAATTGGATAGGCCATTTTAGCTCTTCCATGGCTTCCAATAATCCTATTTCATCGGCTTTTACAATGACTGAGGCCGCTCCTTTAACACTTAATGGGGATCGTCCTACATTTTGCAATGATTCTGCTATGGCTGAAAGTATCAATTCTTTCGGTGTATCACGACGGCATCCGATGCCTACCGTCATAGTCGGTGGTCGTAGCACTAGTGTGACACCTACGCAATCAATGGTTCTATCTGTAATCACAATCTTTGGCTCATCCCCCCATGGGAACGTTTCCTCTGGATGAAAGAGAACATAGTCCACTTTATGTGCTTGCACAGCACTTTCAAAGTCATCTGCCAAAGTACTATCTAAATAATATTTGACAGTTTCTCCATTGACGATGGCTGCATTCACCTTAATAAGCATAGAAAAGTCTTCTACCTTCGCGCCGATTTTTCTGGCTAATACATCTGGTGCAGGCAACTGATTCACGTCTGTAGCTGTCGTAATCACCGGAGTAGCCCCCGTAATCATAGCCACTTCGCTAGTCCATTCATTAGCGCCACCTAAATGACCAGATAATAGGCTTATCACAAAGTGACCACCTTCATCCATTACCAAGATAGCTGGATCTTCCGATTTATGCTTGATGAAAGGTGCAATCATACGCACTACAATGCCTGTGGCCATAATGAATAAGATACGGTCATAGTCTTTCCACAACTGTTCTATATATGGTTTCAAGGAAGAAAAGGATATGGCTGTGTCTCCACTTTCACGTTCTTCTTTTTCATAACAGTCCACCGCATGTTCCTGTATATAGGCGCTGCGTACTTGTTGGCCTAGCTTAGCCCCACGTTTTGTAACAGATACGATAGCAATCTTCATTACTTAGCATCTCGATACATATGAGCAAAGCCTTTGTCATAGAGTTTAGATAGTTCATAATCTGTATCTAATACACGGCTTACTACAATCATGGCTTGGCGAATAACACCTTCTTCTGCCACCACATCAGCAATCGTTTCTAATGTGCCACGAATAATGCGTTGGTCTGGCCAAGATGCTTTCACAACGATGGCCACTGGTGTCGTTTTATCATAGCCACCTTCAATTAACTCTGCCGCCACTTTGTCAATCATTTGGACAGACAAGAAAATACACATAGTCGCACCATGGCTAGCTAGCATAGATAATTTTTCTTTTTCAGGCATAGGTGTTCTGCCTTCCATACGAGTGATGATGACAGTTTGCGTTACATTAGGCAATGTGTACTCTTGTTGCAAGGCTGCTGCCGTTGCCAAGAAAGAGCTTACCCCAGGTGTTACATCATAAGTAATACCCATTTCTTTCAAAGCATCCATCTGCTCTTGGATCGCTCCGTAGATAGCAGGGTCACCAGTGTGTAAACGCACCACTGTTTTACCTTCTGCCACACTAGCTTTTGTAACTGCTAATACATCATCTAAGCTCATAGATGCAGAATTATGTATTTCACAACCTTCTTTACAAGCTTCTAAAATTGCTGGATTCACCAAGGAACCAGCGTAGATGACTACGTCTGCTTCTTGTACTAATCGATATCCCTTACGGGTAATTAACTCTGGATCGCCAGGACCTGCGCCCACGATATGTACTTGTGCCATATTATGCCTCCTGTTTCACTGCAGTTACGATAAAAATAGGGCTCAATGGATTTAACAAATGGTACGGGCCAGCCTTTCTAAAGCGGCTCACTTGCATTTGAAATCCTTCATAAGTATACGGTCTACCTTTTAGTTCTTTTAAAATCGTATAGCCTGTTTCCATAGTCACAGCGGTTACTACAAGACGACCGCCCACTTTTAACAACCGTGTGGCTTCGTCCATAATCGTCCCCATACCACCAGCACTACCACCGATGATAACAGCGTCTAATTCTGGTAAATCTTCCATACCTTCTGGTGCTTTGGCTTCAATAATTGTTAAGTTTTTTACACCAAATTTTTCTTGATTTTGGCGAATTAAATCTGTTGCTTTTTCAAAGCGTTCGATAGCATATACATGTCCTTTCGGAGCAGCTATGGCAGCTTCAATCGAAATGGAACCAGTACCAGCTCCCACATCGAGAACCACGCTATCTTCTTCCACACGAGCTGCATTCATGACTACCATACGAATTTCTTTTTTCGTCATTGGCACATCGCCACGAATAAATTCCTCGTCTTCAATTCCAAAAAAATGTCTCATCCTAATACCACCATTACGGAGTGCCCAAAGCCCTCCAATTTTTGTAATTCTTCTAATGTACCGCGTTCAATACGCTCATCTTCATAACTCAATCGTTCACAGGCTGCCGCTTTTGTATTCTTCGGCCAACCATGCTCTTCGATTAAATATCTTGCAATATAGGCAGGATTTTGTTCAGGATCCGTTAAGAAACCTAACTTACGTCCTTCTGCATAATACAAATCTGTTTCCTCTGGTCGACGACCGTGAAAGCTCATTAAATCTGCATTGTGCCATACTTCTCCAAGTCTAGCAAAGGCAAATGTCATAGAGCTAATTCCTGGTGTTACATCGATAGGATGGTTAGGAAACTTAGTTTTTAAATACGGCAATAAAGAATAATATCCTGTATCACCGCTGACTAAGACTACAATGTCATTGGATTGTAGTTGCTGTCCCATCCACTCTGCCATAGGTGCTAGTTTCGCAATAGGAAAGGTTTCCTGACCTGGCTGAGCAAAATCTTCTAATGCTCGCTCACTTCCTACCAGAACTTTAGCCTGCTTGATTAGATGTAATCCTCTAGGTACTACATACTCTGGGTTCCCAGGGCCAATACCTACGACATACAAGGTATGTGCCATGATTCTTCTTCTCCTATTTCCTTCGCTACCTCATCGACGGCCAATATAGTGCCATCTAGGGTAGATATGATAATACCAACCTTTGCATCTTGCGCAATATAGCGCATAGAACGCAAGGACGCTCGATCCGCTACACGCTGATAAATGCCCTCTAAGTGTTCCCGTTCAATAATTGGCATGGCAGCCTCTGTTGTGCGACAGTCCATCAATTCTTCACAAACTTCTCGAGATGCCCCTTCTAAGGCTGCATAAGCTACAATCGTTTCCATACGTCCATCACTCATGCGATTATGGGTATGAAAGCTGCCGCTAGCCAATTTGATAATTTTACCAATGTGACCAATGATGAGGATATTTTTAAATCCAATTTTGACACATTGTTCTAGCATGAAGCCAATAAAATTACTTGTTTCTGCCATTTGATTGATAGAAATTCCTAGTTGTTCTTTTGCGATTTCTTGACCAATACGACCCGGCACTAAGATAGCCGTTGTATAGCCTGCTTCTTTCATGACACGCAATTGCGGTACTAGGGAGTTTTTGAACCCTTCTTCACTCATTGGCTTTACAATACCTGTGGTGCCAATGATGGAAATACCACCTTCAATACCAAGAGTACCATTTAATGTCTTTCTAGCTAAGGTCTCCCCAGCTGGTACGGATACTTTCACATGAATGCCCATGCCCTTTGGTACGAGCTCTTCGAATACATAGGAAATCATCGTTCTAGGCCCTGGATTGATAGCAGGTTCTCCTACAGGTAAGGCTAGGCCCGGCTTAGTCACTATACCCACTCCAAACCCAGCTTCATACGTAATGGCTCCTGATTGATTTAATGTTACCGTGGTCACAATATCTGTACCATGGGTCACATCTGGATCATCACCACCGTCTTTTACAACTGTCACCATTACTTCTGCAGGAGAGAGAACCTCAACCTTAGAAATAGGCACATCAATGAATGCATCTTGAGGATTTCGTATAGAAACTTGATCTACAATTTCTTCTTCAATGAGAGCAAGGAGTCCAGCCTTTACCCCTGCTGTTGCACAGGAACCAGTGGTGTATCCACCACGCATATCTTCTACGTTCATAGTCCCTCACATGATAAAATAGGAGCATCCATTGGGTGATGCTCCTTTATTTAATTAAGATCGGAAATTCACAAATTGTAATTCCACAGGTAAATCTTGTTCACGAAGCATAGTAATCACTGCTTGCAATTGATCTTTATCTTTTCCTGCTACACGTACTTGGTCTTCCATAATTTGAGCCGTCACTTTTAATTTCATATTTTTAATTAATTTGACAACATCTTTAGCCACCTCTTTAGAGATACCATTCTTAATAGTCACAACTTGACGTACAGTGCCGCCAGATGCTGGTTCAATTTTACCATACTCTAAATTTTTAATGGCTACATTACGTTTTACCATTTTACCTTTTAGGACATCAATAATGGCTCCTAATTTATATTCATCATCACAATGAATTTTAATGGTATCACCATCATGTTCTATATCTGCTTTGCTATTACGAAAATCATAGCGTGTACCGATTTCTTTCTTCGTTTGATTTACTGCATTATCTACTTCTTGCATATCCACTTCGGATACAACATCAAATGAACAATCTTTAGCCATATAAACCTCCAATAATTATTTACATGAACAGTTTAATTATACCCTAAATACCTTATATTTTCTACCTTTTCAGGTGCTTTTATTATAGCTTTTAGGAATGTAGTATACGTTAAAAAAATACCTAATGAATACAGCTTTGATTCCTCTATTCATTAGGTATCTTATCATCATAATATAAACTTATTTCACACCATCTTTAGTGCGTTCGAAACCTACTTGTTCTGCAGCGATTTCATATAAAGCAATAGATACAGGGTTTTCTGTTCCTACTTCACCTACAAGGGATGGATCTCCATCTGTCAGTTCACGAGCACGCTTAGCTGCTAATGTTACCAACGTGTATTTGCTGTCCACCTGTTTTTCTAAATCTTTTAAATGCGGTTCTACCATCATAATGAACGTCTCCTTTATCTACTTACTATATTATTGCTGTCCTTGTTCATTGCTATACCGTTTATAAATGTATTGAATCTTTTCTTTGTTGCGACTAATCTTACATGTTTCAGCTCGCAAGATAGAAGCTGTTCGTTCAATGGCATCTTCCAAATCATCATTCACCACTATGTAGTCATAACGATGTGCTAATGCTAATTCTGAACAAGCTAAAGATAAACGTTTATGAATCACTTCTTTATCATCCGTACCACGACCATGCAAACGAGATGTTAACACATCTAAGGATGGCGGCACAACGTAGATAAAGACAGCATCGCTGTAGGATTCTTTTACCTTCATAGCTCCTTGAATATCAATCTCCAAAATCACACTCTTACCTTCTTCTAGTAAGTTCATGACGTGCTCTTTCGGTGTACCATAGTAATTATCGTACACTTTTGCATATTCTAAGAATGCATCTTCTTTGATTAATTTTTCGAATGTATCTACATCTCGGAAGAAATAGCTAACGCCCTCTTCTTCCCCTACTCGTGGTTGACGTGTGGTCATCGATACAGAATAGACCAAATTCGGCATTTGTTTACGGAGTTCTGCACAAATCGTGCCTTTTCCTGCCCCAGATGGTCCTGAAATGACGATTAATATTCCTTTATCAGACATGATAACTCCAATACTACTTACACATTATTCTATATTCTGGATTTGCTCTCTTACTTTTTCTAACTCTACTTTCAGCTGTACAACTGTATCTACAATTGTAATTTCATTCCCCTTAGATCCCATTGTATTGACCTCACGGTTCATTTCTTGTAACAAGAAATCTAACTTCCGCCCAATAGGTCCTTCTTCCTCAAGGATTTCCTTTAATTGTACCACATGTGAGGCAAATCGGGCAATCTCTTCTGAAATATCTACTTTATCTGAAAGAATAGCCACTTCTTGCATAAACCGTTCTTCTTGAAAATCTACGCCCACTTTATCTAGCATAGTTTGGATTCGTTGCAATAATCGCTCTTCATGATGTGCTAGAGCCACATCCCTTCGACTTTCCATGTAAGCGAATAATGTTTCAATCCCTTGTAGGCGTTTCGTAATATCCTCTTTCATCGCAATGCCTTCTTTAGCACGCATATTAAGAACACCGTCAATGGCCAACTTTGTTGCCTCTTCTAAAGATCGTCCCATCGCCTCTTCATCAGCAGGTGGTTCTTCTACAGTAATCCAGTCTGAAGAAATGGACATAATTGCCGATAAAGGAACCTCTTTCACATCTGCATAAAATCCTTCTTCTACTAAAAATTGTTTGATTTGTTTACATAAAGCACGGTTCATAGCTAAATTTTTTTCTTGCTCGCTGGATTCTTTATATAAAATAGACACCTCTACCTTACCACGTTGAAAAGCAGATTGGATTAGGCGTCGAACTTTGTCTTCAAAGATATTAAATTGTTTAGGGCTTTTAATAGTAATGTCACAATATCTTGTGTTTACCGTTTTAATCTCTACTTGGAAACTTCCTGTTTCTGTAGTCACTATGCCGCGACCAAAGCCTGTCATACTGTTCATGGATTTACCTCGCGTTTCCGTTCTATTTCTTACCTTTCAGTATAGCACGGTAAGACTAAAAATAAAACGTTTTATTTGCTCTAATCTATATCTACCATAACGTTAATATAGTTAGAAATTTTATTTCACTACTAATTCAGATATGCATTATCCTTCTCTTATATATCGCTCTCAATGAAACATCAAGTTTAACGATGTCTCTATTCAGCTATATTTTGGGTGTCATGCCTTTAATTCAAAACCTACCTATATCTACTAGTACTAGATTAGTGTATACTAGTATAGTGATAGTTTTTAAACTTTTCTCTTACTAATAGATAGTATAAGAATAGGGTATCTTTAGTAAGGTACCATGTAATATCAATTATTTTTCGTAAATTTATACAAATTACCTATTCCATTTGTATAAAAAAGAAGTGTAATTGCAAGGATATTTTACACTTTCAAATATAATCGTACTATACACCTATAACGAAAGGATTCCCATGAATTTAGATGGTTTAACCTTGTCTGTATTAATACGAGAACTGAACGACCAAGTTGGTAATGGTCAAATTCAACGTATTCAGCAGATTGATAAAACAAGTATACTTTTAAAAATCAATACACCTACCACAAGTCCATACTTAGTGATTACTGTAGGCAGTGCTCCATCCATCTATGTAACAGACAAGATTGTAGATGCTCCCAAGGAGCCCACATCTCTTATAATGTATTTACGGAAATACATTGAAGGAGCTCGTATCACAAATATTGAGCAACTACACGGGGACCGCATCATCCGCATCACCGCCGATAAATTAGGGTTAGATGGTTCCATACTTGTAAATGAAATCTATGTAGAACTAATGGGCAAATATTCCAACTGTATATTTGTGCAAGATGGCATCATTTTAGAATCCCTGGTTCATGTCACACCACTTATGAATCGTGTTCGGTCAGTAGCTCCTATATTACCTTACGAGCTACCTCCTAATACATCTCGTGTGGATCTTATGCAGTTCTCCGGTCCGGAGATAACACAATTACTCCAATCTTTTTCACAAGACACAGTGGGCAATACCATTCGTCATATCTTCAATGGCTTTGGTCCTGTCCTATTAGATGATCTATGTTATCGTATGGGGCTAACTCCTACGACACCGATGACAGCGGAGCTCATCAATAGCATCATCGAAGGACTTACTATTTTGCAATCCCAACTTCTTAGGGCACAAGGATTATTGCAATACACCACGGCTACTGGTAAACGTTTGTTAACGCCTATTCCACTCTGTGAAAGTTCTCCCCACACCATTGTTGATACTACCCAGTATCCAACAATTTCTGAGGCCCTTTCACAGGATGTGGCAAAGCTAGGAGCTATTCATACAGCAGGAAAAGAGTTAGAAAAAATTATCTCCGCCGCTATCAAAAAAGAGGAAGGTCGTCACGAAAAAATAAAAGCTGAACTAGACGACACATCCAAAGCTGATATGTATAAATCCTATGGGGATTTGCTCATGATTTATAGCTACTTGCCTCATCACTATGAGTCGGAAGTTACGGTGCAAAATGTATTATCTGACTCAGCTGAAGATATTATTATCCCATTAGATCCCCCATTATCCATCACAGAAAATGCACAGGCCTATTATAAACTGTATCGGAAGATGAAAAACCGTACGAAAAATGGTCAATACCAACTAGAACAAAGCTCCATGCGCCTTTCTTATTTGGAATCCATTCAATACAGTTTATCGTTGGCTACGACCAAGCAATCTGTTCAAGAAATTCGCAACGAATGTGAAAGTGCAGGAATTTTGCGACAATCGAAAAAGCCAATTCCTTTCAAGATTAAAAAAGACAATTTCTTGCATTTCACTATTCCTAATGGTGACGTATATGTAGGACAAAATAACCAACAAAACGAATACCTCACCAACCGTTGGGCTAAACCTAATGACCTATGGTTACATACACAGCATATACAAGGATCTCACGTTATCTTGCGGTCTGACATTGAGCCAGATATTAAAATGATTGAGGCTGCTGCGCAAATCGCTGCGTATTTTAGTAAAGGAAAAGATACCTCTAAAGTAACCGTGGACTACACACTAGTAAAACACATTAAAAAGCCACCTGGATCACCGTTGGGGTATGTCATATTCAATACACATAATGACATCGTGGTAGAACCGAAAGCACCTGAGGGGTATATGGAAAATAATCAAAACAATTAATGTTCTGTGTATCACATCAATATGTTATATTTTGATTCATTCAGATGTCTTATATATTTGTACATGAACTGAAAGCATATACACAGTACACATAAAGGCTGTAAGCACTCCAATTGTTTGCTTACAGCCTTTTTATCATTCTAATTCATTATGTATAGCACTTCTATAACAATGCATTCATTTTGCCAATTTCAGTAATTTGTTCCACTGTTAATTTTGTAATGCGAGCAATCATCTCTATGGACAACTTTTCCTTTAACATGCCAATTACCGTTTCAACTTTTCCCTCCGCTCTACCTTCCTCTCTGCCTTCTTCTCTACCTATTTCGATGCCTTCTTTTAGCTTATTTTCCATTTCAAATGCCAAAGTCATATAATCTCGCCTCCATTCATCACATTGTTTTATCGTATGAACTTCACTATCAATCTCACACATCAGACTATCTTCAGGCTCTTTTCCATCTATATAATCTAAAAAATATTTTAAAGGTTTAGATATATCATCCAATTCACCTTTAGTACTCAAGAAAATCTTTTGAGTCCCATCATTCAAGTGTCTACCTGTATTCTGCAAGCATACATTTTTGAAGTCATACTTATGAAGCTTATCTGTATATACCTCAAATGTACATATAAAAATAACGTATGCATCATTTAATTCTGAATAGTGTTGCCCCTTTTCTAAACTATCAATATCTATTGCACTTTGATAATATCTAGCTCTTTTAATAAGCTCCTTCATATCTTTGCTAGTTTGCATTTCGATGTTAAAGATAGTTCCTTTATCATCGTTGACAAATACATCTAGTCGCACACTCTTGCTATCCAAGCGAACATCGATAGTTTTCTCTTCTTCTAGATATTCAATATCCTTAATATCAATATCTAAAAGTCTTTCTAGCGTTTGCTTGCAAATGCGTTTATTACGCATAACTTTCTGAAAGATAAAATTATCTTGTATCGTAAGTTCTTCATAAGGTTTGATAGACATAGGATTCACACTCCTTTTTCTACCTAAATTATAGCACAAAGATGATAGATTAACGAGTTATATTTTGATTTTTGAATACTAACTTAATACATCCGCCATGGCTTTCACTGTTCGTTCGATAGCGATATCAATAGTCTCTTTATCAATAGTTAACGGCGGATTAAAATAGATAACATTGCCTAATGGACGTAACAATAAACCTCTATCCAATGCTTTTTTGTAGATTTGATAGCCCATGCGTAAAGAACCATCAAATCCTTCTTTTGTTTCTTTATTTGTAACAAGTTCGATGGCATTGATCAGTCCCATGCGACGGATTTCGCCTACATTCGGATGATTCCCCAAAGCTTTCACTAAGGCATCATGTAAATAGTTCCCCATTTCCTCTGCTTGTTCTAAAATATGTTCATCCCGCAATGTATCGAGCACTGCCAATGCAGCAGCACATCCCAATGGATTGCCACTATAGGTATGACTATGCATGAATGCTTTCATCGTATGATAGTCATCGTAGAAAGCTTGGTAAATCTTTTCAGCTACTACTGTAATAGACATCGGCATATAGCCACCAGTCAACGCTTTGGAAACGGTCATGATATCTGGAGATACTCCAGCATGGTCAAAAGCGAATAACTTGCCTGTACGACCAAATCCTGTAGCAATTTCATCAGCAATTAATAGGACTCCATAACGGTCGCAGAGTTCACGCAACTTGCGCAAATATTCTGGTGGATACATTTTCATTCCTGCGCAACCTTGAATCAAAGGCTCTACAATAACAGCAGCCAATGTGGAGCCATGCTCTGCAAAATCTTTTTCCATATGCTCAAAACATTCACAGGAACAAGTTTCACGAGTTTTTCCATAGGTGCAACGATAACAATCCGGACCTTGTGTGTGGATAGTTTGATCCATCAGCATAGGTTTATAAATTTCTGCAAACAAATCCATACTGCCTACCGATAAAGCACCAATGGTTTCACCATGGTAGCTCTCACTAAGGCATAAAAATTTTTGACGTTCTGGATGACCTGTTTGATAGTGGTATTGGAACGCCATTTTCAAGGCACATTCTACAGCGCCAGACCCATTATCACTAAAATGAAAGCGTGTTAATCCTTCTGGCACCACTTCTTTCAATCGTTCCGCCAATGTGATGGCAGGTCGATGGCTAAAGTTAGCGAAGATAACATGTTCCAATGTATCTAATTGGTTTTTAATTGCCTCATTGATCTTTGGGTGACAATGTCCTAGTAAATTACACCACCAAGAACTAATGATATCTATGTATTCTTTTCCATCTACATCATATAAATAGCAACCTTTCGCATGGTCAATTACAATGGGTGGCAATGTTTCATAATCTTTCATTTGAGAACATGGATGCCAAATTAACTCTAAATCCTTTTTTGCCCAATCTTTCATGTGTATACCTATACCTCTCTTATAATTATCTAATTACGCATGGGGATTAACAACACTCTCGTAACAATTTAACATAGTGTCCACATCCATATGCAAGGATGTTTCACCTGGTCTTATTCGATCTAAGACAGGAATTCCCGTCAATCGTTCCATCATCACACAGTTATCTTCTTCCATTGGGTTTCCTGTGTATTGATTCACAATGATACCGTTTACAGTAATACCTTTGGATTGCAAATAATGGATTGTCAACACTGTGCTGTTAATCGTACCAAGTGCTGCTGTAGCTACCACAATGGTTGGCAAGCCTAAATCTTTTACTACATCCTCTAGCATATATAATTCTGTATCTGTTACATGTAGAGGACAAATAATACCACCACTACCTTCTACGGTTGTATAGGTATGTGATCTAGCGACGTTACAGAAATTTTGGTTCACTATGGTTCTATCGATAACTTTTCCTTCATGACGAGCCGCTAAATGGGGAGATACGGCCTCATCAAATACATAAGATAGTAAACTTTCATCCTCCTGTGAAAGTCCTGCCACTTGTTTTACATAGCCTGCATCGCTTTCAGAAATGCTAGGAGCACCGCTGACAGCTGCTTTGTAATAGGCTACATCATGGCCTGCTTCACGAAGTTTTTTGAGCCATAAAGCAGTGATATATGTTTTACCTACATCTGTTCCTGTACCTAATATATAAAGGCCTTTTGGGCTTTGATTTGTTGTCATGATTTTATCCTTTCCTACATTATTCATCACCTATGTGACTTTTACAAATATCAACATAAGGTGCATACCAACGTATATATGCACCTTATGTCACATCTGTTATGTATACTATCGTTTTAAAATCGGAAGTAATCGTTTTGCAATCACTGCGGCCAAGATACAAAGGAAAATATCTGGAATCACTGGCAATGCAAAACAGTAGATAAATAATACATCTAGTCCAATTGGTTTTGCTAAGTATAGATCCATAATTTCATATAAGTAGACCATGCCTAAGGCATACACTATAGCTAAATTCACAAAAGAAGCGGTTAACAATGTTTTGAAAGTCACAACTGTTGCTTTTTCTATCATACGACCCGCCATAAAAGCACCAATAGCAAAGCCTAATAGATAGCCAAAGGTAGGTTTGAAGATGTACATAAACCCACCACCTTCAGTAAATACCGGCACCCCTACAAGACCAAGAATGATGTACATCGCCACACTCATACCACCTAATCGACTTCCCAAGATTAAACCAGCTAATGTGGTAAAGAGCAATTGTAAGGTAAATGGTAAATTAGGAATAGGAATCTTAATAAATGCCCCTACTGCTACCAAAGCCACAAATAATGCGGTCATCGTAATTTGTCTTGCACTCATCGCTCCTGTTACATTTGTTTCTTCTTTCATGATAGGACCCTCCCTTGAGCCACAACATAAGATGATAAAAAATGTCTTTCAAGTAGTATTAAAACACTATTGCCTTTTATTGTCAACTCCAATATAATTACTAGGAGTTTACAATAAAAAGAAACGACCTATCGTATCATATATCATGATAGATAGATCGTTTGTATATTATTAGATACATCAAATATTTATAACTATACTATAAATAAATATATCCAAAAGTTAATACTCCCTCCACGGGGTTGTAAAGCTTTAATGACTGCACGCTATTTATTTGCAATTAACTGTTCCACCACAGGAATTTGAGCCGTATCTTCTTGTTTCCACGTCAAAGGGACCACAGATATATATCCTTCTTTGATATGTCCCACATCGGTTGGTTTATCTTCCTTATGGAATCCTTGGTCCCCTACAATCCAATAGTACTCTCTACCCTTAGCATCTTGGCGCACATCAATGACATTCGTATACTCTTGAAAGCCTTGATGGAATACTTTCACTTGCTCCCAGTCAACAGGGCCTTCTTTTAGGAAATTGACATTTAACAACCCTTCATATTTTCCTTTTTCGTATATAACTCTGATAAAGTCAGTAATAAAAGGCAATATTTCCTCCATACGTTTCACGGTATATTTCTCAAGAGATAAAGCCAAGGATGGAATACCGTACATCAATCCCTCTAGTGCGGCACCTACAGTCCCTGAATACACTGCATCAGATCCCAAATTAAATCCATGGTTGATACCAGATACAACTAAGTCAGGACGATCATTTTTTAATAAATAAGATAAAGAAAACTTTACGCAGTCTACTGGTGTACCCTCTACAAAGAGCATTCTTGGGTTGTCACCCTCTTCACTCATCTCTTTTGCTCGAATCGGCACTTGTACCGTTAACGCACTAGATTTTGCACTTTGCTCCACCTTAGGTGCCACCATTGTTACTCGATGGTGCTTTGCTAATTCCTGTGCTAATCCTTGTATACCTGGGGCCCATAAGCCATCGTCATTTGTTAATAAAATATGCATAGTGTCTCCTATCTAATAGTAATATTACATATACTATTGTATAGTAAATTGACTAATATTTCTATATTTGTAAGATTCCGAATATATTTATTTTAAAATTATATCGAACATAAAAACGGCTAGTTCATTTTTAGGACTAGCCGTTACTTTGTTCGATGTTATTCTATTATTCTTCAATAGCTGATATTTTATCCACACGTTTTGCATGGCGACCGCCTTCAAACTCAGTATGCAACCAAATATCCACGATTTCTAATGCCAAACCTTGACCGATAACACGTTCACCCATAGTTAGTACATTAGCATTGTTATGTTCGCGACTAGCATGAGCAGAGAACGTATCATGGCATAATGCAGCACGAACCCCTTTTACCTTGTTCGCAGCAATACCGATACCGATACCTGTACCACATGTCAAAATACCACGGTCAAATTCACCAGCTGCTACTGCTTCTGCCAATGGTTTTGCCACATCTGGATAATCCATGGAATCTGTGGAGTAGGTACCAAAATCTTTGTACTCAATGCCTTGTTTCTCTAGTAAGCCTTTAATAGCTTCTTTTAAATGAAATCCACCATGATCACAACCAACTGCTACTTTCATTTTGTCCTCCTTTATTTAAAACGTTGTTCACCTTTTAATTACTTATGTAATTCAATCCCTTTTCGTATATGCCGTACAATCTGTTCCGCTGTTTTAGTATATATTTCTTGAGATTGTCCAAATGGGTCTTCCACATCCCCAACTTCGCCACCAAATTCAGCTAGGGTCATAATTTTTTTACTATCGAAAGGAAATTGGCGAAGTAATATTTTTTTATGATCTTCTGTCATTGCCAATACATAATCTGCGGCTTTCACAAAATCTACTTTTAATGGGCGAGAGCTGTGTTCGCTAATATCTTCCCCTACTAATTCACGAACTGCCTCCACAGCTTCGTCGCTCACCTTAGCTCCAGGAACGCAAAATAATCCTGTGGATAAGGTCAATACCTCTATACCAAGCTCACGCCCTACAGCACGGGCAATTCCTTCTCCCATAGGACTACGACAGGTATTTCCTGTGCAAACAAATAATAAATTCATAAGTACCTCTACTATACTTTAAAGCTGTTTACACTATTTAATATAGTCTATCCAACACTTTTACAAAACAATTAATAGAAACCATATCTGATATATATCAATACACCAATACACCAATATTCACAACTACTGCACTCATCCCATCAAGCCTTTCAAACATCCTTAGATATATTGTACATGACCACCACTGGCCTTCTCTAAGCGATTCATAACGGCCACGCCAAGTCCTACCGGTGCACAGCCTTCCACAAGTAATAAATCCACACCCATGTCGTTGAACTGCAATAAACTATCATATAAACGGTTGGCCAATGCCATAGGCTCTGCTTGTTCACCATATACAATGATATCTACTGAAAGTGTAAAATTAGGAAGTACTGCATTTAAATTTTCCAAAGTTTCCTCTGAAAGTAATAACCCAATTCTCAGCGTTTCCTTGCAATCTTCTTGTAAAATAGCTTCTTGCTGAACCATCTTATCTATGATGTCTTTCATGTGTTCCGCTACTGTTAATGACTGTCCCACTAGTACTTGTACCGGCATGTCTGGTGCATAATGGCGATATTTCATACCTGGCGCTTTGGGTGCCTCTGTAGGATCATGCAAAGCCGTGTCATATACCACATGGTCAGTTACTATTTCTAGCATCTCTTTTGTGACACCACCGGGACGCAAGATAATGACAGTATTATCTTCTACTTGTACTACTGTAGATTCCACTCCAATTTCACAGGGACCTGCATCCACTATTGCATGAATACGTCCTTTCATATCGTGTAAGACTGCTTCTGCCGTAGTCGGACTTGGTCGACCTGAACGATTGGCACTAGGCGCTGCAATAGGCACACCAGCAATGCGTATCATCTCACGACACACCTCATGGTCTGGGCATCGTAATGCCACCCGTGAAAGTCCACCGGTCGCACGCTCTGGCACTAGCGCAGACTTTTCAAAGGTAATCGTCAATGGACCTGGCCAAAAGGTATCCATTAATCTTTGTTCTAAAGGAGAGATATGTTTCACTAAACGGTGTACCATAGACTGGTCACATACATGTAATATTAAAGGATTATCAGAAGGTCGCCCTTTTGCAGCATAAATACGATCCATCGCATCTGCTGCCAGTCCATTAGCTCCTAAGCCGTAGACCGTCTCCGTAGGTATAGCTACTAAATCGCCTACACGAAGCAATGTGCCCGCTAACTCCACATCATTTGCAGTTAATAACTGTGTCTCAATATGATTTAATGCTTCCATATCGTACCTCCTTTCCTATGCACTATTATATCACTATTTGCGTTGTATCTTCCAACGCACTTCACGAATAATACCAGCTATATCGTGTTGATACACTGGTTCTCCATAGCATCCTGTTTCTGCGGCTAGCTTTGATACAGCCTCTTCTTGGCCTTGTCCAATTTCGATGGCAAGGTATCCACCGTCTTTTACAAGACGCCAACCTTCACGAATAATAGGAATATAAAACTCTAATCCTGTAGTTCCTCCATGAAGGGCAATATGAGGTTCATGTAATACTTCTTGAGATAATGTGTTCATCTCTGCGGTGGTAATATATGGTGGATTTGACACAATTATATCAAATAAACCGTCTAAGGATGTTTGTTGCTCACCAAATAGAGACTTACAAGCATCCAATACCGCACTATATTCAGTACCTTTGCCTACTTTCACCTGTTCTAATAGTTGCTTTATATCACTTTCACAGAACCTTGAAACATCGGCTAATTCTAAGGATATGCGATTCTCCTCAGCCACTGCTAAGGCCTTATTGGAAATATCTACACCTACACCAGTGGCATTGGGCAAATAATGCAATAGACTTAATAAAATGGTACCGGGACCTGTACATAAGTCTAAAATGCGTGGCGATGCATCCACATCATAAAGAGCTAGTATATCCTCAATTAATGTTTCCGTATCTGGGCGGGGAATCAATACATGCTCGTTCACATGAAAGTCTAACCCCATAAATTCTTTATGCCCTGTAATAGCGGCTACGCTATATCCCTTCGCACGTTGTACCACTAAAGGTCGGTAAGCATCTAATTCAGCTTTGTCCAAAGGTCGGTCAAAGTTGACATATAAATACATGCGGTCACAGCCCAAGCTATAAGAAAGCAGTACTTCCCCATCCAAGCGGCTTGATTCTATGCCTTTGGAGCGAAAATACTGCTCTGTCCATTGGAGCATACGACTAATAGTCCATAACTCATTATCCATGTTGATTTGCCTCTTGCATTTTAGCGGCTTGTTCTGCTGTGATTAAAGCTTGGATTAATTCATCCATATCCCCATTTAATACAGCATTTAATTTGTATAAAGTTAAGTTAATACGATGATCTGTCACACGCCCTTGTGGATAGTTGTACGTACGAATACGCTCGGAGCGATCCCCTGTACCCACTTGGCTTTTACGGTCTGCTGCCATAGCGGACGTCGCTTCTTGCTCTGCTTTATCTTGTAATTTAGCACGCAATACGCGCATTGCTTTTTCACGGTTTTTGAGCTGAGAACGCTCATCCTGACAAGCTACCACAATACCAGATGGTTTGTGTGTAATACGAACGGCAGACTCCGTTTTATTAATGTGCTGTCCACCTGCACCAGATGCACGGTACGTATCGATCTCTAAATCTTTTTCATTGATTTCGATATCGATGTCTTCTGCTTCTGGCAATACCGCAACAGTTACAGTAGACGTATGAATACGTCCAGAAGATTCTGTATCTGGCACACGTTGCACACGGTGTACGCCACTTTCAAATTTTAACTTAGAATATACACTGTCGCCTTCGATAGAGAATACGACCTCTTTGAAGCCTCCTAATTCAGGCTCGTTCGCATCGATGATGGTACATCTCCAGCCTTGTGTTTCTGCGTACTTTGTAAACATGCGGAATAAATCTCCTGCGAACAAAGCTGCTTCATCACCACCGGCACCACCACGAATTTCGACGATAATATTTTTATCATCGTTCGGATCTTTTGGTAATAGCAAAATATGTAATTCTGCCTCTAATTCATCTCGACGAACTTTTAATTCGTTCAATTCTTCTTGTGCCATAGCACGGAAGTCTTCATCTAGGCTTTTATCACCTAATACTTCTAACGCTTCTTCAATGCCGGCTAAGACTTGTTTATATTGACGGAATGTGTTCACTGTATCCGTTAATGACGCATGTTGGCGAGTCAGTTTACGCCATTCTTCTTGGCGAGCAATCACATCTGGGTCAGAAATGCGCTGTTCCAAGTCTAAAAATTTATCTTCAATCACTTGCAGTTTATCTACTAACACGGTGACTCCTTTCTAATCTTCTTCGTAAGCATCTTCTTCACTAGGTCGCACAGATTGTAAGGCACGAATAGCCACTTCAATTTGGTCATCCTCTGGCTCTCTCGTAGTCATATATTGTAGGGCCAAACCAGGAGCAATGATGGCTTTCATGAGTGGATGCTGTGTCCGTCCAGCTAGGCGAATCAATTCATAGGAAATTCCAGCCACCACTGGCATCAAGGCTAATCTAGATACTATACGTTCCACTAAATTAGGCCAACCTAGAAATGCGAATACAATAATACTCACTACCATGACGAATAATAAGAAATTAGTACCGCACCGTGCATGTAATCTAGAATGATTTCGCACATTTTCCACGGTTAATTCCATATCATTTTCATAGGTGTGTATCGTTTTATGCTCTGCTCCATGATACTGAAAGACACGCTTAATATCTGGAGTGAGTCCAATAGCAAAAATATATAATAAAAAAAGGATTAAACGAATAATTCCTTCATATAAATTCAATATCATATGATCTGTGCCTGCACCTGGCATAAATTTTGCCAACCATGTCGGTAAGGCGATAAATAATGCTGCTGCAATGAGTACAGATACAGCCATAGTGATGGCAATTTCTTTGTTGGATACCTCTTCCTCTTCTTCTCCAGAGGCCTGTGCCGAAAAGGATAAGGCTTTCATACCAATCACTAAGGATTCAAATAAAGCTACTACTCCACGCAGAAATGGCAACTTTAATACGGGATACTTGTCTTGGATAGATTTCGTAGGTTCTTCTTTAACCGTGATGGTTCCATCTGGTTTTCGACAAGCTGTGGCCATAATCTTAGGACCACGCATCATAACCCCTTCAATGACAGCTTGTCCACCTACATATTTTTTTACTCGTTCCTGAGTCATAGGGTCTCCTGTAAAACAAATATAGGCAGAGCCTTAGCTCTGCCAATTAATTTGTATAGGTTATTTACGTAATTATTTGCCGTAACGTTTGTTAAATTGTTCGATACGACCGCGAGCTTTAGCCGCACGTTGTTGGCCTGTGAAGAATGGATGGCAGTTGGAGCAAACGTCCACGCGAAGATCACCTTTAACAGAACCAGTTTTGAATGTGTTTCCACAACCGCAAGTTACAGTTGCTTCCGCATAATTAGGATGAATTCCTTCTTTCATGTATATACACCTCTTTTCAACGTCTAAACTTTTCCTATAGATTATATCACGAATGCTATACTCTATGCAATACTAGGGACTATGACTTATTCAGATTTTTCTGCTTCTAATTTTTTAGCCTCTGCTCGTTCTTGTTTTGCTTCTTCTAAAGCTTCTTCTAAATCTACAGAGTTTAAGATTTCTTTTAGTTCTAAAATTTCTTCTAATGTTAAGGTTACACCTTTTGTCATTTGTGAGTAGTCTTCATCCCAAGCACGGATATCGAATTTAGGATTATAACGTCCCCAGCTTGTGCATGTTAATTGCTTTTTCATGCCATCTTTATTTTCTGAAAGTGTACCTAGTACTTTATAAATTGAATAATTAACCACAGCCATGATTAGCCCTCCACTTGTTCTTTTGTTTCATCTGATAAGACAGTTGGTTCCGGCACAATATCTTTAGCCAACCCTGCCAAAGCATTGGCCCAGTTTGTTTCAGCTTGTGCTTTTTCTGTTTCATATTGTTGTAATGAAGTGGTAAAGCTCGCAGTAAATGCAGTCAATGCCTCTTCTTTCACCACTTGACGACGGCAACTACCCATTAATTGTAATAAGGCTGGTGTGGTAGTTACCATGGACGCTAAGGTACGTACTACTTGTTTTCCTTCTTCACTATTGAAATACGTATACCATAAGAATGGTGCACTTGGATGGTTAAAATACCAACGATATTCTACTGTATCATCTTGTAAAACAGATTGTTCCATCGCTTTTTGTACGACTTCATCCTCTGGAGATGCTCCCAAGGGAATACCACCCTTTTGTTCCAATGTAACAGACACATCGATGCCTTTCATAGATACTTGTAAATAATATCCTTCTAAGGCTTCAAACATGCGTTGCATGTACGTTGGAATGCGATAGTCTCCATGCATATAACCATCTTCACCCATAGTTGGATGTTTTGGATTCATACTTACTTGTACACCATATAGTGAAAGTCCATAGTGAGCCAAACTAAATGTTTCCATAGATGCCAAAACTTCGTGAGGCAATGGAATGAAGTTGGTTTGCTTATATCCATCTTCAACGATTTCACAAATGGACAAATCTACTTTTTTCACAGGTCCTAATCCATAACGGAACTCATACGTTTGTAGAGGAGCCCATTCTCGAACGACTTCTAAATGGTTTTGTAGAATCATGAACTGTAAGGCTACTCGATTCATATTCAATTGATCTTGTACAGCAGACACTGGAATGAAGTAACGTACAGTACCTTTCTCGCTTACATTATTCACACGAGCCGCCATTTCTTCCATCGTCGTTACTGGAGCTGTGAACATACCAGAGGTAGCTGCTACAATGTGGTCAAAGATGACATCTTCTGGCCATTCATTGATCACTGGTGCTAATGGATATAGGCTACGGAATAGATCATAGCAACTTTCAGATGGCGTATAGAATAATAAGCGATCTGTGGGAAGGGTTTGCATAATCTCTTCTGCAATGGCTGCATATTCCTCAAAATAAGCAAAGAGGATTATACCTTCTGTATTCTTATGAAAGTCAATCACTTCTTGCATCGGTACAGCCCATTGACGACCTGCGGACACACCTTCATAATAGCCAGTAGCACTGATGAAATCCATTAATTCTACGCTAAAGGAAATGCCGTAAATTTCCTTAAACCCTGCTTCATCATATGGCAAGGGTCCAAACATATCTACTGTGGATGTTTGAGCAAGCTCAAATAATTCTTTCGGCGTAATCCCCCACTCACGAACTTCACCGCTTTGGGTGATGATTTGGTCTAATACACGGAATCTTGCTATTTCCTGTACAATGGCTGGGCCTGTTACTCCCACCTTTGTAAAAGTCTCAATGAGACGTCTCATTTGTTCTGTCATACTATACCTTCCCTGCCGATTGGCATACATTATATAAAGGACATTCGTCACATAATGGTTTTCGTGCTTTGCAAATCTTTCGACCATGCCAGATCATCCAATGATGTGCGGCACTCCAGTGTTCCATAGGAATTGCTTTTTTCAGTTTCTTTTCTACTTCGTCTGGTGTTTTACCCTTGGCAATACCTAACCGATTGGACACTCGGAACACATGAGTATCTACCGCAATGGCTGGCGTATCAAATAATATGGATACTAATACATTGGCTGTTTTACGACCAACCCCTGGCAATGTGACTAAGGTATCAAAATCTCGGGGCACTTCACTATTGTATTGTTCCACTAAAATTTTGCATGTTTCATGAATATGTTTTGCTTTTGAACGATATAACCCGCAATCTTTAATGAGCGCCTCTAATCCAGGTATACCTAATTCATACATGTCTTTAGGATTGCTATATTTCGGAAAGAGTCGTTTTGTTACAATGTTGACTCGTTCGTCAGTACATTGTGCAGATAATGCAACTGCTACTAGTAATTCAAAAGGCGTAGTAAATTCTAGTGCCGGTTTTGCATCATGGTAGACTTCTCCCAATATTCGTATTTGCTCTGCCTTGATAGCTTTTGTGATTCGCATCGGAGCCTTCTCCTCTAAGATGAAAAAACTATATAAATTGTGTTATAATATAAATCTACAATGAATATCATCAGTTAGATACTTTCATCTAACACTAATATATAGTGTATCATACCACAAAGGGTGTGCGTTAACAAATAAGGAGATTATCTATGACAGAACAAGAAAAAAAAGATATGACCATGGAAGAAGCCTTAACTCGCATTAATGCATTGGCAGCGAAAAAAAAATCTGGTCAAACTTTAACAGAAGAAGAATTAGCAGAAAAGAAAGATTTATATGAAGTGTATTTAGGTTTTATCCGTGCGCAAGTAGTACAACATCTGGAATCTATTGAGTTTGTGGATGCGGAACCTGAAGCAGATACTGTGGAAGTAGATGTAGATTTAGACACAAAATATTTACGGAAGTCTCATTAAGATGGCCCAGTATACAAAGCAAGACCTACAGATTTTAGAAGAACCTTTTGTAGAAATTCGCAAGAAGGTAACTATCTTATTACGTATGGGCTGTTTGCTATCTGAAAATGGTGCTAATGCGAACCAAATTGTTCGTGATATGCGTCGTGCTGCAGCTTATATGGGCATCCCTAAAGACTATTTACATATTCATATTGCCTACTCTAATATTCTCATCAATATTCATGGTGAAAGTGAATGTATTACATCCTTCCGTAAGGTACAATATATGGGTGCCAATATGGAAGTTATTTCAGCTATCAGCGTATTAACTTGGACTGCTTTACTAAAAGTATATACATTAGATGAGTTTTCCCAAAAGTTAGAAGAAATTGCCAAAAAAGATCCACCCTATTCCAATGCAACCTCTGCTGTGCTTGCAGGCTTTGCATGTGGTGCCTTCCCTATTTTATTTGGTGGCACCATCATCTCTGCATGGATTACAACATTTTGCGCTCTCCTTGGCTTTATTGTCCTATTAATTTTGAAACGTTTCCAAATTAATGGCTATATCAGTATTGCCTCTGCTGCCGCAGTATCCTCTGGGTTAGCATTTCTATCCGGATGTGTTTTTGACTCTGCTGATGTCATCTATGCCATGATTGCTTGTACATTGTTCATGGTGCCCGGAATACCTCTCATCAATACAGTGGACGACTTGTTAAATAATCATATTTTGGCAGGTATCTCTAGGGCTGTACATACCCTACTCATCGTAGGAAGTATGACCGTTGGCATTAGTATGGCTCAATATTTTAATCATTCCTATGATTTCACCCATTTAAGCATTGTACCAGACAGTATTTCACCCGTTTTATTAGGAGCTGCTGTTGTGGGCGCTGCGGGCTATGCTGTTATGTTTTATACACCAAAACGACTATTACCATTGATAGGCATTGGTGGTCTCATCGCAATCTTAGTAAAAAATACACTTATATTACATCTAGGTTTTTCTGTATTCGGTGCTACTTTCATCGCAGCTGCTATGGTGAGTTTATTCTGTTTGAAAGCTGCTCGATATGCTAAAACATCTTCTCTTGTCTTAGCTATACCTTCAGCAATACCTCTCGTACCTGGTGTATTCATTTATAGATTTTTATACGCCATGTTACACATTAACTCATTGACTTCTACTACACTCGTAGAAGCAATTCAAAGTGGTGTTACGGCTATCCTTATTATCATCTCCATTGGTGTAGGCGTAGCAATACCATCTATTTTGGCAGGAAAAGTATTAGACGCTCGAAAAGAAAAAAAATTAGAAAGTTTATTAGATAAACGGTATACATAAGAAAAGCATGTATCTTTTGACGTATTGTCATTATGATACATGCTTTTTCTATAACCTATAATTAATAACGTGCATACTATGTTTAAGAATATATGTTGTTACCTAATGTAGATGCATTAATATGCTAGAAGTATAATCTCATCAAGGCAAAAAAAAGGACTGAATGTATCAGTCCTTAGTATGTATTATAGATGAGCTTCTACAGCTGCTTTTAATTCTTCTAATGGAATGAAACCGATTTTACGATCTACGATTTCACCATTTTTGAAAATAGCAAATGTAGGAAGAATTTCAATTTTGAAGAATTGTGCCAATTCAGGTTGTTCATCAGTGTTTACTTTTGTTAATGTCACTTTGTCGCCTAAGGCAGCTGCCAATTCATCATATACTGGCATCATGCGAACACAGTATCCACACCATGGTGCCCAGAAATCTACAACAGTTACTTTATCATTTGTTGCTACTACTTCTTTAAAATTTGCAGATGTTACATCAATAATTGCGCTCATGTAAGCCTCCTATTAAATTTGAATCAATACACAATCTTGAATCACTTCAAGACCTAATTCAGTTGCCTTTTTCACTACTGCCGGTTTATCCGCACCTGGTTGTAGCCAAACGGTCTTAATCCCTAACTCTTTACAACTATCTAGCGCTTCTAAACCAACTTTTTCTGGCACAACAAAGTCGACTACAGTAGGTACTACTGGCAACTCATGCAAGCTTGGATAGCATGGTACACCATCGATAGATGTAATATTAGGATTCACTGGATACACTGTATATCCTTTATTCACAAGATGTTTGAAAATCTTATATCCGAACTTATCGGTTCTTGTTGTGGCACCTAAAACGGCCCACGTTTTTTCTTGGATCGCTGTTTCCATTGACATACGTATCACCTCATTACTGTACTATCATACCATAATATCGAAATTTGTCAATTTAATTATATCTTGTTCTAATCGATTTTTCGGAATGTCAATTGCTAGTAACTCTGAAAGTGTAATTTTCTTGCAAATCGGTAGGTCTCCTATTGTGAGTAGCCCCGTTTCCAGTGCAAACCATGCCCACAGTCTCTCTGGTGTAGCCCCTTGGTTCTGTAGATCACGTATGGTGATACTTTGTTGACGTTTAGACAGACGATACCCTTCTGCATCCACTAGCATAGGAGCATGACCATATTGCAAAGTAGGAAACCCCAAGGCCTGGGCCAGCGCAATTTGATGACCCGTCACAGGCAGTAAATCATTACCACGAACTACTTCTGTAACACCCATTTCATAATCATCAATGACCACTGCCAAATGATAGGCAATCATTCCATCCCATCGTTTTAACACGATATCATCACTACAAGATTGGATTTCATAATCTACCGCACCTCGATATATATCCTGAAAGGATCCTTTTATATCCTCCATATGAAATCGCCAAGAAGGAGGTCTTTCACCTATAGTCGGCTCATGTGTTAAACAATATCCATCATACACATGATGGGCTTCACCTTGATGAGGAGCGCTGCTGATTTCCTGTAAGCGAGCTCGATTACAATAACACGGATATAACCGTTTTTGGCTACGTAATTCTTGCAAATATCTCTCGTATATATCCAAACGTTGGGATTGATACGTAGGTGCTTCGTCCCAAGTAAAACCAAGCCAAGATAAATCTTCTAAGATATGATCTGCATAAATTGGTTTAGACCGTTGTGTATCTACATCTTCTATGCGCACTATATATTCACCATTCTGACGTCGTGCAGACCAATAGGACAAAAATGCTACCCACAGATTTCCTACATGCATATGTCCTGTAGGGCTGGGTGCAAAACGACCTTTCATAGAAACCTCCTAAGCCTCTTCACTAAGGTGTTCCCACCGCTCATAGAGGGCCTCTAACTGTGATGTTGTATTGGCCAACTCTTGAGATAATCGTTCATATTCTGAAATATCTCCTTGTATAGATGGGTCCTGTAGCTGTACCGTATACATTTTAACAGTCGCCTCATACCGTGCAATATCTGACTCTACTTTAGCTAATTCCTTTTCTAGCATGAAAGAATTCGTTTTCTTTTTAGGGGCTGTCGCTGCTTCTGAATAGCTAGTATATTGTTCCTCCGTTATAGCAGCCTCTGATGTACCTGTATGTATCTCAGCATTAGAATCATTACTCACTGCTGTATCTCCAGCATTATTAGCCTTTCCTACTGTATTGCTGGACATATTGTTGCACTTCATCTGCTCCGCTTCTAATCGTTGGGCTGCTAACACAGACCGTTCCAGCATTTTTTCTTTATAATACGAATAGTTTCCATGGAACTCTTCAATGCCGCCATTATCTAAGACCACAATGCGTTTTGCCACTGCATCTAATAAATACCGGTCATGGGAGATGATTAACAAAGTTCCTTCAAACTGTTGTAAGGCTTGTTCCACTGTTTCTCGTGTAGGGATATCTAAATGATTTGTCGGTTCGTCAAGGATTAAGAAATTACAGCCTTCTAAAAATAACTGTAATAAGGCTACCCTGGCACGTTCACCACCTGATAAATCTCCTATTAACTTGAATACATCATCCCCTCTAAACTGAAAGGCACCTAGTACGCTACGAGCAGATTCTTCTGACATATCATAAGGAGCCATGATCTCTTGCAACACAGACCAACTAGGGTGTAATTCTTCATGTTCCTGCGAGAAATAACCTGTCTGCACTCGATTTCCAGTGGTAATCGATCCATCCAGTGTATTAAGTTCCCCCATAATTGTTTTTACGAGCGTCGATTTTCCAGCTCCATTGGCACCAATTAAGCCTACCACATCTCCTCGACGTAAGGTCGTTGTAATATGGGTAGCCACTGGATGTTCTACATCATAACCAATGGACACATCTTCCACCATCAACACTCGGTCTGCACTCATTTCTGCCTTAGGAAAGGTAAAAGCGAACTCTCTATCTTGATCTGGTGCCTCTAATCTCTCTAGTCTATCTAACTGTGATTGACGACCCCGTGCCATTTTAGATTTTATGCCTGCTCGATATTTATCAATATATTCTTCCGTTTTACGAATGTGTTCCTGTTGCTTTTCATAGGCACGTTGGTACGCCACTCGTTGCTGTTCTCGTTGTTTTAAGAACTGGCTATAATTACCTTTATAGGTATGTATTTTATGATGAGATAATTCCACCACTTCTGTCGCCACTTGATCTAAGAAATATCGGTCATGGCTGATGATGACAATACCACCTTTGTAGGATTTTAAATATCCCTCTAACCACTCTAACATTGGCATATCTAAATGGTTAGTAGGCTCATCAAGAAATAAAAAGTCAGGACGACGCACCAAGGCTTTCGCCAAGTTAATACGCGTTTTTTGTCCCCCAGAAAATTCACTAGCTTTCTTCTTTAAGTCTTCGTCACTAAATCCTAACCCATAAGCAATACGTTGGCTTTGTTTTTCATAATCATAGCCACCAAGCCATTCTAATCGCTCTTGTAAATAGGATAAACGACGCAAGCCTTGTTCTGTGGCATCTCGATGTTCTAATTCTGTCGTTAACACTTGTAACTGAGATTCTAAGTGCTGTACATCAGCCCAAGCCGTTTGAATTTCTTCTTCTAAACTAGCATCACCTAGATTTACATCTTGCTGTAAATAGCCAATGGTGATACTACTGTCTTTCACAATAATTCCCGCATCATGTTCTTCTATGCCTAGTATGCATTTCATCAACGTCGATTTACCTGCCCCATTCGGGCCAACTAAAGCGAGACGTTCTCCTTGTCGTATGGTAAAAGATACATTAGAAAAAATTTCTCGTACACCAAAGGATTTCCCTAGTTTTTCTATTCGGATCTGTTCCAAAATACTTCCCCTATCCTATGTCTGTTCACTATACAAAAGTATTACCATTGCATACTACCTAAAAAATGTACCATTTATCTTAGTAAATAGCATAGATAGGTTATAAACTAAGTAATACTTCTTGTAAATGATTCGTCAAAGCTTGTTCAAATTTATCTATCATAGTTGCGTCCAAGTCATGTGTAATTCCTGGATAGCCTTGTTGTCTAGTTTCACCAAAAAATTCATCGCGGAATGTATTATAAAATAAGACGACTCCTGTTTCCTCATTATCTTTGATATAGGTACCAATAATATAAGAACCATTAATCATATCTAATGCTGTATGCGGCGTCACATCTAAATGATATCCTGCGATTGTTTGTGGCAATGCCTCTGTATAATTCCATTGATGTATACCTTTTTTCTTATATTCGTACACAAATCCTTCTTGGGGCGCCATAAATCGTGTCATCATAGATGCTTTATAGTTGGCCTTTAGGTTCTCCATAAATGGAGTTAAAGACTCACGTATAAAAGCAATGTCTACAAACTCTACTAAAGGTACTGTGATACGCACCATATAATCCCCTACTTCCGTATCATAGAGGACTGACCAACGCCAATTTTTATCATTTGTATAATAAAAGAGACTATATACAGTAGATGATATGGCTTGTTGTTCCACCACTAAGTGAAAGTCTCCAATGGTGGGTTCTAACCATGATAAATCGAGGTTTTCACATTCTTTTATGATTGCATCCATGGATTCATTCCTTATCGTAGTTGACTATATAATAATTGATACTGTGATTCATGCTCCATCACGCGTTTCACATAATCTTTTGTTTCTGGAAATGGTATTTTGTCTACATCATCAAAATTATCATCCCAACCATAGGTCTGCATCCATTCCTCCACATGACCACGTCCTGCATTATAGGCTGCTAAGGCTAAAATTTCATTACCTTTGAACTCTTCTAATAAATATGATAAATACCAAGTCCCTAATTGTATATTCGTGTTCGGTTCTTTAATATCTTGGTCAGATAGGCTAGACTGATTTAATTGTTCTCCAATCCAGTGCGCTGTTTCTGGCATTAACTGCATCAATCCTATAGCCCCTGGTAAAGATTTTGCATTCGTATCAAATTTACTTTCCGTATAGATAACAGCTGCAACCATAGATGGTCTTACATGGTAAGTAGATGCATTTTTCATTACCGCGCTTTCATATACTAACGGATACGCATACTGTCTAGCTAAATAGGGTTGCCCATATTGCACATAGTAGGCCGTAAGAACAACGATTAGCCAAGCAAATGCTGTGGATACCCTCATAGTTCCTCCTTCTGAAAGTGAATTTTCGCTGTTTTCCACAATTTACGTAATTGTTTTTCTAGTTCTTTCATAGTCCCAGAATTATCGATGACCACAGTACTTAAATCACGCTTTTCATCTAAACTCATTTGACTACGAACTCGATTCAGTGCCTCCTGTTCAGAATAAGCGTTTCGTTTCATCAAACGCTCTAGTTGTATCACAGGATTTACGTACACAAGCCAAATCTCATCCATCTGTGTATGCCAATCTGTTTCAAACATCAATGGTATATCATAGATGATAGCCTGCTTTCCTTTTGCTTCCCATTCTTCTGTCAATTCTTGTATACGATGTCTAATATGGGGTTGCAATATAGAATTGATGCTCTCCAAGGCTTCTGGCTCAGAAAATACAAGACTACCAATATAGGCACGATGTAACGTACCATTTTCTAGCACTGTATTAGGTCCAAAGGCCTCTACCAATTCCTGTAAACCTGGTGTCCCCGGCTCTACTACTTCTCTAGCCACTACATCTGCATCAATATAGGGAACACCTTTTTTTTGTAACCATCGTAACACTGTACTTTTACCAGAGGCAATGCCTCCTGTGAGTCCGATTTTATACATATTTACACCCCACATTTGATTCTAGTCATACTCAACTATTGTTATACACAAACTATTCCATAGAAATTGTAAGAGCTTACTATTTTACATCTGCCCAATTGTTTGCACTGTGCACATCTACCTGCAATGGCACTCGTAATGTCACTACTTGTTCCATACAATTACGCAATAGAGTTTCTACTTGCTCTTGTTCCGATTCTACTACTTCTAGCACTAGTTCATCATGTACCTGTAGTAAAATACGGGATTGCAATCCTTGCTCTTCTAGCGCTTGTTCTACTTGGTTCATGGCCAACTTAATAATGTCTGCCGCTGTCCCTTGAATTGGCGTATTCATTGCTGTACGCTCCGCAAAGGATCGACGGTTAAAGTTACGGCTATTAATATCAGGCAATGGGCGAACACGGCCAAACATAGTGCGTACAGATCCAGTTTCATGGGCTTCTTGCACCATGCGGTCCATGTACCCTTTTATTTGTGGATAACGACTGAAATATAACTCAATATATTCTTTTGCTTCTGCTCTCGTAATACCTAAGTCACGAGACAAGCCAAAGTCACTAATACCATAAATAATACCGAAGTTGATAGCTTTTGCATGGGAACGTTCTAGTGGCGTTACTTCTTCTAAGGATTTACCTAATACTTCTGCTGCTGTAAATCGGTGAATATCTTCACCATTTTGGAACGCTTGAATTAAGGCAGGATCTTCTGACAAGTGCGCCAAAATACGTAATTCTATCTGAGAATAATCGGCACTGACGAACATATCATACCCATCATGAGGTTTAAATAAAGCTCGAATTTCTCGGCCTTTTTCACTGCGTACAGGAATATTTTGCAAATTCGGATCGGAACTACTTAAACGACCAGTAGCTGTTACCATTTGATTAAAAGAAGTATGAATCCGGTTAGTATGAGGATTCACAAGTCCTTCAACCCCTTCTAAGTAGGTAGATACCAATTTTACCACTGACCGATAGGCCAAAATTTGTTCTACAATTTCATGGTCATTTCTAAGCATATCTAGGACTTCCGCATCCGTAGAATAACCTGTTTTTGTTTTCTTAATCACTGGCAATTGTAATTTTTCAAACAAGATAACACCCAATTGTTTTGGCGAATTAATGTTGAAAGTTTCTCCAGCCAATGCAAATATTTTTTCTTGTAATTCACTAACCTCTACTTTGAAACGTTCCAGTGTAGTGTGTAATTGATCTACATCCATGTAAATGCCATTTTTTTCTAGTACACATAGAGTACGTAATAATGGCAATTCAATATCTCTATATAGGCCCCATACACCAGCAGTCTTCATCTCTTCCGTAGCCTTCTCGTGCATATGGTATAAAGCTTGTGCTTGTAGAGCCCATTCAGTTTCATTTTCCGTAGCAGGAATGGAAGGCTGTCCAAATCGTTCACATAAATAGGTCATACCATAGTTTGCTCGTGTAGGATCTAGTAAATACGCCATTAATGTGAGATCTTTGATATGAACAGTTTCTTCTTTCAAAATTGAAATACGACCTGTTGTTTCAGTACCTAACACTTCAAATAACAATTTTGCGTTATCTGTAACCAGTTCCTTGGCTCCTTGCAAGACTGTTTCTAAATGCGCTACATCTACAAATCCATTCACAACTAATTGGGTATCCCCATTATATAGATATAAGGCTTCTATCGTCCTAAATGGATGTGTTCCCGCTTCTTTCAAGACAAGGCTAATCACTTTATCTTCGTAAAATGCTCTTGGCACTTCTGTGACATGAGTTAATTCAATTTCTTCTGCTGGTGGAGCTAAAAATTGATCGAACAATGTCCCTTCTTCTGCCACTCCCATAGCTTTTAGTAGTCTTGGTGTTACTGCGTGAAAGCCTAACTTTTCAAATAAAGGTGTCACTTCACTAGGATGTACAACAGGAACAAATTGCTCTAGTTCATAAGGCATATCCATGTCTGTTTTGATGGTAGCTAGTTGATGCGAAATGAACGCTAAGTCTTTGTTGTCTACTAATCGTTCTTTCAGTTTTCCCTTTTGTTCCTCAATATGCTCATATACACCTTCTAAAGTACCATATTGATTTAATAGTTTAAGGGCTGTTTTTTCACCAACACCAGGTACACCTGGAATATTATCTGAAGAATCTCCCATAAGAGATTTCATTTCAATAACCATTTGAGGCCCATACCCATACAGTTCTTCCATATTAGACATAGTCACATGAAGCATATCAGTGATACCTTTTTTCGTTAAAAACACACTGGTATACTCATCGACTAGTTGTAGGTTGTCTCTATCACCAGTAATGATATGAACAGCAAGGTCTGATGAGCCCCATTTTTTGCTCAACGAACCAATAATATCGTCGCCTTCAAATCCTTCTTCTTCAATGACAATAATACCTAAGGATTCTAAGACTTCACGGATCAAGCTAAATTGTGGACGCAATTCATCTGGTGCACTTTGACGAGTTCCTTTGTATTCTTCGTAAATATCCATACGGAATGTTTCTTTACCTTTATCAAAAGCAACTGCAATGTAATCGGGATTGATTTCTTCATACAGTTTTGTAAGCATTGTTAAGAATCCATACACCGCATTGGTAGGAACTCCTAGGGCATTTTGCAGTGGTGGAAGCGCAAAAAATGCACGGTATAATAAACTACTGCCATCTATAACCATTAATTTTTTCATATAAGCATCTCCTATTAATAGATTTATGTATCCTTAATTATATCATATTTCCTGCTCTCATGAGTGATGAAAATATAGGTTATTCCTGTATGAACCCTTGCTATATAAGCCAATATTCCTTAGAGTAAATATAAAAATAGTTGCAAAACTGTACGCCCTATGATATACTACTTTAGTAATAATACAGTAAATCACAAGGAGGTGACTCAATTGCCAAATATTAAATCCAGTATTAGAAGCGTAAAAACGGATGCTGAACGTCGTGCGAAAAATTCTGCTGTAAAATCTCAAATTCGTACAGCTACTCGTAAGACTGTAGAAGCTGCTCAAGCAGGCGCTGTAGAAGAAGCTAAAAAAGCACTAGTTCATGCTACAAGCGTAATTGATAAAGCAGCCTCCAAAGGCGTTCTTCATAAAAATACTGCAGCTCGCAAAAAATCCAATTTAGCAGCTAAAGTAAATGCTCTATAATGAACTCTAAAAGAGGGTTAACAAGGAGAAATACTATTTCTCTTAGTTAACCCTCTTTTTTATATATCATCTCTATGTTCTAGATCCACCGTAAGATACTAATATGTATGCATGTATCTACTGATTCTAGTATTCCTCTATAAAAATTATCAAGGCAAACATAACAAAAGGAGCTACTCTCATAGCTCCCCTCGTCGCATTCGTTCAAGCTTTTCCGCCACATCCCCATCAATATGTGCACCTAATTCATTACGTTGTAATGTCATAGCATCACGTTGATGATAACCTGTATATCGTTTACGTTCTTCTTGTTTAGCTAAGTCAATTTGATGACGTAATTCACGTGCTGATATGCGTAATCCTCCAAATCCTAAAATTTGGCTTTGTTCTTCCCCATCACTTGTTACCACGTAGATTGTCTTATATTGACCCTTTTTACTAAATACTTCACGCTCAATATAAGCATCTGCCGTCTCATGAGTACCCGTAAAGACCTCAATAAAATCTGCAGATATACGCTGTTCATCTTCTGTAAAAGGTGCGTGCTTACCATCAAATACAAGAATAATTTTATATCCCTTATAGGTCCCATAATTGAGTAATCTATGACGTAATTCTAATCGGGCATGTTCTAAAGACTCCTTGCTGAGTGATTTCAAGTCAGACCAATCAAATATAACATTATAGCCATCTACAATTAAAATATCTTTTTTCATAGTATACCTATTATCGTTGACGTCTCGCTTCATATAAAAGGACCGCTGCCGCTACAGAAGCATTTAATGAGTTAATTGTCCCAAACATCGGAATCGTTACCAACACATCACACAATTCCTTGGTCAACCGACTTAGACCTTTTCCCTCATTACCAATGACCAATACAATAGGACCTGTCATATTCACATCATACATAACAGTCCCATCCATATGAGCCCCCATCACCCAGAAGCCTTGTGCTTTCAATTGCTCAATGGTCTGTGCTACATTACCAATTTGCACCAATGGAATCGATTCTACAGCTCCTGCAGAGGTTTTGCTAACCGTTGCATTAATAGGCGCATTATGACGCTTTGGAATCAGCATCGCCGTAGCACCTACACACTCAGCCGTACGAATGATAGCACCCATATTATGAGGATCTTCCACACCATCCGTTAAAATTAACAACGGATGTTCTTCCGTGCATTGCAGCAATACATCTTGCAGTTCTTGAAACTTTACAGCATTTACTAATGCAACCACACCTTGATTAGGTACATCACTAGGATATTTTTGTAACTCCCGTTCCTTCATACGACGAATTTCTACACCCTTAGACTTTGCCAAACCCAATATCTCTGAAAGAGAGCCCCCTTGCTTACCTTCCGCCACTAAAATACGATGAATCCCACGATCTGATTTTAGTGCCTCACGTACAGCATTACGACCCACAATAAACGTATCCATGAAAACCTCAAACTTTCCTAAAGTAACTCTACCTATACGTAGTAACTTATTAGCAAATATATCGTGATACATATACTAACCATATCAATACTACAAAGCATTAATATTACAAAATATCTTCTTATATTATTAAGATTAAAACCAATACCAAAGCCTAGAAATAACTAAGCTATCACTTCATTATACCATTAAAAGATAAGAACCCCAAAATAACACATGAGCACCATCCGCTGTAACGTTGTCACTCAAACTAATACATACCGAAAAAGTGCGACATATTCTAGGGATGTCACGTTCAATTTTCTCTAATCTAGAAAACACAAGAAGAGCACGGTATACCCCCGAACAAACATTATGAAATACCGTTTGAGAGGGGGTATGCCGTGCTCTTCCCTTATTCTAAATATCGGTTATGAACGTGACAAAGCACACCAGAATATATCGCACGTTACAGTAATGCTACATACGTGACAACGTTTCAGCAAAAGCGAATTGCATGAGGAATTGCAGCCTCTCTTCATCCCCTTTGCGATAGGTATACCCCAATAACGCCTCAAAGGCTGTACTCATGCGGTATTCCTGCACACTAGCGCTTTTAGGTACATGCACATTACTATTGCGAGCCCGTTTTGCTACAAGTAATTCTTCTTCTGTAAGGCTAGGTTCTAATGCTAACAACACCTTAGCTTGTGCTTTTGCATTAATAAATGATGTCACTACATCATGAAGTATTTGTGTTTTTGTAATGCCCGTTTCTACTACACGATTTCTGATAAATAAAGTATACACACCGTCGCCAATGTAAGCAAGCATAAGAGAGTCCTCTAAAGGACCCTCTCCATTTGCTTCTACTTTCACTGAAGATTTTAATTTATCAATCGCCATAGATCGTAGCTGTTTATATCGATTAAAGTTCACGTTTTTTCCACCGTGCCCCTTGTGGGGAGTCTTCGATGACAATGCCAATATTTGCCAATTCATCACGAATGGAGTCTGCAATGCCCCATTGTTTCTGCTCACGTGCACATTGACGAATATTCAAGATCACATCCATCAATTGATTGTATTCTTCGTTACTAGTTTCTTGACCTTTCCAGCCCTCTTCTAATAAACCAAGAATATCTAACATCAATTTAAAGATTTCTTTCACTTCTCCAATTGTGCTATGGCATACAGTGCCATCACAGCTTTGAACAGATTGATAGTAAATGTTAATTTCTTTCGCCAATCCGTAGATAGGAGCTGTGGCAAGAGCTGTATTGAAATCATCGCTCATAGCTGCTTCGAACTCTTCTTTATAGTTACGAGCATTTTTCAACAATTCTGCTGCTTCTAGTTCACACAATCCTTCTGGACGACTTTCTAAGTACAATAAGTTGTCAATCACCGTTTGGAATCGTTCAATAGCCTTAGTCGCTTCATCTAAGCGTTCATCACTAAAGTCCAATGGACTACGATAATGTGTGCTCAACAAGAAGAAACGCAATGCATCCGCACTATATTGCTCTAAAATGTCTTTCACCAAGAAGAAGTTATTCAAAGATTTACTCATTTTTTCTTGGTTGATCGTAATAAATCCATTGTGCACCCAATAACGCACCGCTGGATGATGTTCAGAGCAACCTTCGGATTGGGCAATTTCATTTTCATGGTGTGGGAAAATTAAGTCAGATCCACCACCGTGGAAGTCAAACTCTTCGCCCAAATATTTTTGACTCATGGCAGAGCATTCAATATGCCAACCTGGACGACCTTGTCCCCAAGGGCTCTCCCAGAATGGTTCACCTGGTTTTGCCGCTTTCCACAAAGCAAAATCCATAGGATTTTCTTTACGGTCATCTACATCTACACGAGCACCGGCTTCCATATCGTCCAAGGTACGACCAGATAATTTACCATAATGTTCAAATTTTTCTACACGATAGTATACATCACCATCTACAGCATAGGCATAGCCATTGTCAATTAATGTGCTAATCATAGCAATGATTTCATCCATATGTGTAGATACACGAGGATATACATCAGCACGACGCACATGTAATGCATCCATTACATCATAGTAGGCATCAATATAGCGATCGGAAATCACATTCCATGCTACTCCTTCGCCATTGGATGTATTAATGATTTTATCATCCACATCCGTAAAATTTTGGATATATGTTACTTTGTAGCCCACGTGGCTCAAATAACGACGAATGGTATCCCAAGTCACAAAAGGACGTGCATTACCAATATGAGGATGATTATATGGTGTTACACCGCATACGTAGATGCTAACTTCCCCTTCTTTCACAGGTTGGAACACTGATTTTTCGCGGGTCATCGTATTGAAAACTGTCAGTTCTCTCATTAGAAATAGCCTCCTTGTATGCACTTAGCCTAAACGGCGAAGTACCTTTTCTTTGCCAAATAAGGTAATAATATAATTCAAATCTGGGCCATGCATTTGACCTGTCGTAGCAATACGAATTGGCATAAATACAAATTTGCCTTTCAATCCAGTTTCTTTCATAATCGCTTTGATAGCTGCTTTTACAGCCTCTGGAGTAATTTCATCCATGGCTTCAATTTTTTCTTTGAAAGCCCCAATAACAGTTGGATAAGACTCTTCTGCTTTCACAGCTGCAATATCCTCAGCATGTTCTGCATCTTCTAGGATATCATCTTGGAAGAACATACCAACTTCGTCTACGATTTGAGCACCATAACTAATGTGGTCTTTCACACAAGTGCAAAGCATAGTCAACCATGCTTGTTCCTCGGCAGATGGGATTTCACTAGCGTAGCCAGCTTTCACCAAATGAGGCAAACATAATTCATACAATGCTTCTGGTATCAATTGTTTCATGTAATTGAAGTTAATATAATTCAATTTATCAATGTCAAAAACAGCAGGATTTTTTGCTACTCGATCCATAGAGAATTTTTGTGTCAATTCTTCCATAGTGAATAGCTCTTCTTCTCCTTCAGGAGCCCAGCCCAATAGAGCCAAGAAGTTCACAATCGCTTCTGGCAAATAACCTAATTCACGGTATTGTTCTACAGAGGTAGCACCATGACGTTTACTCATTTTTTTGCCATCTTTGCCCATGATCAGGGAAATATGACCAAATGTTGGCACATCCCAACCTAAGGCTTTGTAAATTACGATTTGGCGTGGTGTGTTCGATAAATGTTCTTCTGCACGGATAACATGAGAAATTCCCATTGTGTGATCGTCCACTACTACGGCATAGTTATAGACAGGAATTCCATCGGATTTTACGATAACGAAATCGCCAATACCGTTAGATTCAAAGGATACGTGACCACGAACCATATCGTCAAAAGCTACTGTTTCATGCAAAGGAACACGCAAACGAATAGTCGGTTTGCGACCTTCAGCTTTGTACGCAGCCTTTTGTTCTTCCGTTAAATGATGACAATGACCATTATATTTTGGTGTTTCACCACGGCCTAATTGCTCTTCACGAACAGCATCTAATTCTTCTTGAGAACAATAACATTCGTAAGCATGACCAGATTCTAACAATTGTTGTGTTACTTTTTCGTAAATATCTAAACGTTCTGTTTGGCGATATGGACCATGTTCGCCCCCTACGTCAACACCTTCATCCCAATCCATACCAAGCCATTTTAGAGCGGCCTTGATATTTTCTTCACTTTCACGAGTAGAACGAGCTTGGTCTGTATCCTCTACGCGCAATAAGAATGTACCTTGCTCCTTGCGAGCTAATAAATAGTTAAATAATGCGGAGCGAGCTCCACCAATATGAAATGGACCGGTTGGACTCGGTGCAAAACGAACTTTCATGAGTTATAACTCCTCTCTTTCATACATTGAAACAACAGCTTGTGCGGCTATACCTTCTGTTCTTCCCAAGGCACCTAACCCTTCATTTGTCGTTGCTTTAATACTAATTCTACTAAGTGGAATACCTAAATCCTCACTCAGATTTTTTTTCATCTCTTCAATATGAGGCTTCAATTTAGGAGCTTCTGCAATGACCATGATATCTGCATTGTAGATTCCAAAATTTGAGTCCTTTAATAATTGTACCACTTTTTCTAATAATAGCCTACTAGAAATCCCTTTGAAAGCATCATCTTCTGGGGGAAAATAATACCCAATGTCTCGCATACCTGCAGCCCCTAGCATAGCATCCATAAGGGCATGAATTAACACATCCGCATCAGAATGCCCATCAGGACCAATAGGGCTATCGATAGATACACCACCTAATACGCAAGGTCGTCCCTCTTTGAAACGGTGAATATCATAACCATAACCAATTCGCATCATCGGTTCCACTCCTAAATATTTCTTAGCAATTGCCACATCTTCAGGGACTGTTAATTTAATATTTTTTCTATCCCCTTCCACAATGTGCGCTGGCTTTCCTTGAAACTCTACTAAGGATACATCATCGGTCCCTTTATATCTGTGTTCTTCCGCATATACATAGGCATCTAATAAAACAGCAGTTTGAAACCCTTGCGGTGTTTGCATTCCATATAATTCAGAACGTACTAACGTTTCTTCTACATATCCCTCTGCATTCACTCGTTTTATTGTATCTACCACCGGAATAGCTGGCACCGCTGCACCATATGCTTTAGCCCCCTCAACTACTCGACGAGCTAACTCCTTATTCGCTAATGGTCTTGCGCCATCATGCACTAATACAATCTCTGATCCATTCGATACTTGTGAAAGTCCAGCAGCTACAGAATCTTGTCGTTCTGCACCGCCAATAACATAGTGTACCGCCCACGGTACCTGCATGGCTTCTACTTGTTTTTGAATAGACAATTGATCGTCTTCCGATACAACGACGATAACTTCTTCTAAGCCTTCCCATTGCTTCATGTGATGTAAGTTCCATTGCAACACTGTATACTGTCCCAATGGCATACATACTTTATTCTCTGTATAGCCCATTCGGCGTCCTGCACCTGCCGCTAATAAGATACAACTAATCATGGTACTCCCTTTCTAGGAATTTGATTCCTCTACACGGGCAAAAATCATTCGTCCCGCACTGGTTTGTAAGACTGAGGTAACTACAACATTCACCGTTTGATCTACATAATCTACACCATTTTCCACAACAATCATAGTACCGTCATCTAAATAGGCAACTCCTTGATGTGGTTCTTTACCAGCTTTCATAATACGTACTAGTAAGGTTTCACCGCTCATCATTTTCGGCTTAATAGCATTTGCCAAATCATTTAGATTCAACACTTCAACACCTTGCAAGGTAGCTATTTTATTAAGATTAAAATCATTAGTTATCAGTTTCCAATGTTTATCCATACTAAGGCGAATTAATTTCAAATCTACTTCTGATAAGTCTTCATAATCAACATCTATGATTTCCATAGAATCTGTTAATTTCTCACGCATTGTCTGTAATAAGTCTAACCCTCGTCTACCTCGATTTCGTTTTAAAGTGTCCGCAGAATCAGACAATTTTTGTAATTCTTCTAGTACAAATACGGGCACTATGAAAGGACCTTCTAAAAACCCTGTATTTACAATATCTAAAATTCGACCATCAATGACAACCGATGTATCTAAGACCTTAGCAGAACAAGTTCGGCTTTCTTTTACTTTTGATTCTTTAGGTGATCTACCTTTATTGAGTAATCCTCTAAATGTATAAGATACCATGGCTTTATATAAGTCAGGCCCCTTATCCATGCCCAAACGAATCCCTATATATCCCAATACAGCACTGAGCACGATAGGTAAGTATGAGCCAATAATTGGTACCCTCTCAAAGGCCATACCAATTAAATTAGCAATAATGAGTCCAAATAATAATCCTACCGTGCCAGCTACTAGTTGTTGACTAGGAACTCGACTTAAAATACGTTCAATTTGTTTTGCTACGCTTAAGCCTAAGCGTAAAATATACTGGGACACTAAATAACCAATAATCGCCACTACTAAAATACTTATGGTATAGTACAATATCATAATTACAGATATCCCAAATACGCCCATTTGTAGCATCTTTTCATCCCATATAGGTACCATAAGCGTTGATAGTGCGTCTGCTCCGACGTACCCCATACTACCAAATAAGATAGCAATAGCATAGCGTAATAAATTATAGATCATAAGGTCACCTCCTTTTTTATACAGTATACTATCCCTACATGTGATTCTAATGAATACTTCATCGTAAAGACTCTGCACATAGGGCTAGAAAATACTTTTCATCACTTCTTGAATACTGGTAACGCCTTGTATGGAGATACCGTCTTGTATTCCTTTTAATTGTTTTACATTTCCAGCAGGGATAATAAATTGTTTAAATCCAAGCTTTTTTGCTTCTCCTATCCGTTGTTCTATGCGTGGAATACTACGAATATTACCAGTCAATCCTACTTCACCTAAAATCACCATATCTGGAGGTACTGGCTTGTTTTTTAAATTAGAGATAATCGCCACTGCCATCGCTAAGTCACAAGCCGGTTCATTAATTTTTAAGCCACCAATGATAGTGACATACACATCTTTATTCCCTAAGGTAAAGCCACAGCGTTTTTCTAATACTGCTAGGAGCAAAATCAGCTTATTTAAATCATAACCAATCGCAGTTCGACGTGGCATGCCAAATGCCGTAGAGACCACTAAACTTTGTACTTCTACCAAGATAGGTCGTACTCCTTCTAAGTAAGCCATGATGGCAGATCCTGTTTCTTCTTCTGACCGCTCTGCTAATAGAGTCGCTGATGGGTTGAGGAGTTCTCCTAACCCTTCTTCTTCCATGGTAAATAACCCTGATTCCGAAGTGGAGCCAAATCGATTTTTGATTCCTCGTAAAATACGGAATTGATAGGACCGTTCCCCTTCAAAATACAATACTACATCCACCATATGCTCTAACATACGAGGACCTGCAATAGTACCATCTTTTGTTACATGACCAATAATGATCACAGGGATATCTTGATCTTTTGCAAAACGTAACAATCTAGCTGTACATTCACGAACTTGACTGACACTTCCCGGTGCAGATTCTACAGAGCCTACATACATAGTTTGGATAGAATCAATCACAAGTAGCATTGGTTGACTTCGTTTGGCTTCATTCAATATGGTATCTAAATTAGTTTCTGCCTGCACTAACAGATTGGAAGAATTAATGCCTAGTCTATGAGCTCTCAGCTTTAACTGCATATCTGATTCTTCTCCAGATGCATATAAGACTTTACCTGACTCTTCTGCAATACGTCCAGACACTTGTAACAGTAAGGTAGACTTACCAATACCCGGATCCCCACCTAGCAAGATTAACGCACCAGGTACAATACCCCCGCCAAGAACACGATCAATTTCTCCATATCCGGAAGTAATTCGGGCAATAGCGCCTACCTCAATCTCTGTCAAAGCCTTCGGCTTATTATCTTCATCTTGAACCGGTCGATACGACGCTACATGTTTTGTTTTAACTTCCGGTTGCAGTTCTTCTTCCACTGCCGTATTCCAAGCACTACAAGCAGTACAACGACCAAACCATTTCGATGATTCATTTCCACACTCTGAGCAGAAAAAAACTGTTTTCTTTTTAGCCATATATACCCTTTCTTATAAAAATAATGCGCGTCACTGAAAAGAAACGCGCACTACTCTTCGGGCAACACCGTTTATTTCGTACCGAAAATACGATCTCCCGCATCACCAAGACCAGGTAAAATATATCCATGGTCGTTTAATTTTTCATCTAATGCAGCTACATAGATGCGTACGTCAGGATGCGCTTTATTCACAACTTCTACACCTTCTGGGGCTGCTACTAAACACATTAGTTGAATTTCTTTAGCACCTTTTTCTTTCAATAAAGAAATCGCTGCTGCTGCACTACCACCTGTGGCTAACATTGGATCTGTTACGATAATGCGACGATCAGCCAAGTCAGATGGTAATTTGCAATAGTACTCTACTGGTTGTAATGTTTCTGGATCACGATACATACCTACATGGCCTACTTTTGCCATTGGCATTAATTCTAATAAACCATTCACCATACCTAAGCCAGCACGAAGGATAGGCACAATACCCAATTTTTTACCTGCAATTTGTTTACCAATTGCTTTCACTAACGGGGTTTGTACATCTACATCTTCTAATGGCAAATCACGTGTGATTTCATAGCCCATTAACAAAGCGATTTCTTCTAATAATTGACGAAAATCTTTTGTCCCAGTATCTACAGAGCGAATCAACGTTACTTTATGTTGAATCAAAGGATGTGTCATTACATTTACGTTCATTTTACTTACTTCCTTTTTATTAATTACGCATACATTGGATATTTTTCACAAAGTGCTGCTACACGTTGTTTAGCCTCTGCTAATACAGCAGTATCTTCTGGTTGTTTCAATACTAAAGAAATGATGCTTGCAATTTCTTTCATATCTTCTGCATGTAAACCTCTAGTTGTTAATGCTGGTGTACCTAGGCGGATACCAGATGTAACAAATGGGCTTTCTGGATCAAATGGAATTGTATTTTTATTACATGTAATGCCCACTTCATCTAGTACATGTTCTGCTACTTTACCAGTTAAGCCAACAGTACGTAAGTCTACTAATAATACATGCGTATCAGTACCACCAGATACGATGGTAAAACCTTCTTGTTGTAAAGTTTCTGCCAATGTTTGGGCATTCACAATCACTTGTTTTGCATATTCTTTAAATTCTGGTTGCAAAGCTTCACCAAAAGCTACTGCTTTGGCAGCGATGACATGCATCAATGGACCACCTTGAATACCAGGGAAGATAGATTTATCAATCGCTTTCGCATACTCTTCTTTACACATAATCATGCCACCACGTGGTCCGCGCAATGTTTTATGTGTAGTGGTAGTTACAATATCAGCATACTCCACTGGGTTTGGATGCAATCCCGCAGCTACTAAACCTGCAAAATGTGCCATATCTACCATGAAAATAGCGCCTACTTCATGGGCAATATCTGCCATAGTTTTGAAATCAATTTGACGAGAGTATGCACTGCCACCACCGATAATCATTTTAGGTTTATGCTCTTGAGCAATTTTACGCATTTCCTCATAATCAATGCGACCTGTTTCTGCATCTACGCCGTAAGGAATAATATTAAAATACTTACCAGATACATTCACTGGAGATCCATGTGTTAAATGTCCACCATGGGATAAATTCATTCCCATAATCGTGTCGCCTGGCTCCAACAACGCAAAGTACACGCCAAAATTTGCTTGAGAACCAGAATGAGGTTGTACATTCACATGTTCTGCGCCGAATAGTTGTTTCGCTCTTTCAATAGCCAACTCTTCTACCATGTCGACATATTCACATCCACCGTAATAACGTTTATGTGGATATCCTTCTGCGTATTTATTTGTCAATACGCTACCTTGTGCTTCCATCACAGCTTGAGACACAAAGTTTTCCGATGCAATCATTTCTAATTTGTTGCGTTGACGACCCAACTCTAATTCAATCATTTCTTGAACTTTTGGGTCTTGCTGTTTTACATAGCTCATGGTAACCTCCTGTGAAAGAAACATTTCAATCTATCCTTTATTATAGTAATAATCCCCACCTTTTGCAAGGCAAATTACTGAATCACCTAACCGTACTTAGAAGGCAGCACTCATCTGTATCCCTAGGACTCGGTGTGGTACCGTAAAACCGTTTGGTACTTGTAATGGTGTGGACAAGAATATATTGTAGTTAGCACTTCCATAGTGCCCTTTCATACCAACAGCTCCGCCCCATAGCTCTGTACCCAAAATATCTTCCGTGGATTTACCGTACACTTTACCATAATCTAAACCTACATACACTGTATGATTCTGATTCAGTGATATATCTAAGGTGTTCCGTACATAAAATCCTTGTTCGGCTGATAAATTTCTATCACCAGTAAAGCCACGCACTGTATACCATCCACCAATGGTAAAGAACTCACTACTGTACAGCTTACTATTCGTATACTGTCCTTTCGCTTCCATTGTGTAGGTTGCTTTCCGATTCCAAAGAGTCAATGTACGCTGATAGTTCACTTTCCCCGTATATATATGATATTGTGTAGTAGCTTCTCCTAAATAGTCGGTAGGTCCAGGACTAGCCCACCAAGGAACACCTCTTTCATATTGCACCAACCAGTCTAAACTCCCATTCTTACCATATCGTTTTTGATGTATTCCTATGGACCAAGACGTAGTATTTCTCCGCTGCACATCAATTTCACTACCATTGATAAAAGAATGCCTTGTCTTATGTGTAAGACCTTGCACTAATTCTGTAATCTGTTGACTGTTTCTGTGCAATACATGTTTCCATCGTAATTCATCACTAGTAAAGTTACCGCTAGAAATAAATGGTTTAATGGCATAGGCAACCCGTTGTTGATAGTCTGAATTAGAATGGCTAAGGGTAATGCTATCATTTCCAATAGGTATTTGGTATGATACATAATTTGATGTGCTTGCATTGATACTATCTGAGTGTCTAGATTTCGTTAAGCTATAGTACAAGGTATCACTACGATCTAATAGTCTACCTACTGTGATGGACACATTCCCTTGCAAGCGCCCTGTTCCTTCATTACCGAAATTATCGAATCCGGTGTTGATTTCTACTTTGGACTTATTTTCTATCTGAAATACCACTATAGATGTACCTAACTTACTTCCCGGTTGTAACTGTACCTTAGCCTTCTGATGGGGCACTGCATTTAAATTATCTACAGTTTGTTCTATCTTCCGTATATTTAAGATATGCCCCTTATGAAAGGCTAATGCGTTTGTATAATTACCTGCCACACCCTTAAATTGTATTTCTTCCACAGTTCCTACCAGCAAAGATAAGCGAAGTGTACCACTCCCTATATTTTGAGGCTCCATATAGACCTTAGAGGTGACATACCCTCTATCTAGTAAGGCTGTGTTCAGTTCATCCAACACAGCGTTAATTGATCTTACCCCATACAATTGATGTTCTTTCTTAGCCACCATCGTTTGCAGAAAACTAAGTTCTAGCGGAACCCGTGATAGCTCGATATGATGAATTAAAAACTCTGGTTCATCACTTGACAATTGATTCATCTTTTGAGGTACTACCCCCTCTGTAAGGACTGTGAAAGCTGGTGTTTCCTTTTGCTCTACATGGGATATAGAACGCTCCATCTGGTCTAGCAATTTACCTTGCTCGTCTATAGTATTAGCATGAACACTATGAAAAAGCGCCCCTATACACAAACAAGCAAGGCCTGTAACTATTTTATGATTTGTCAATCCTAGACTCCTTCATATTAAAATTTGGCATACTCATTTTCTGGAACAATAGATGCTATCTTCTCTTCAGACAAGTTAGGACTCTTAATTCCTAATTTTTCATAAGACCAAAGGTCAAAGAGTTCATTGTCATAGGCTTGTTCTGCTAATACATCGTAACCAAAGTTATTGGAAATATGCATTTCTTCATCTAACATATAGGAGAACACCGTCCACGGTTCAAGATGGCAAGCAATAAATGCATTTCGCATGTAATTCGACCACAGCGCTAGTTGTTCCATCGTAGTATCATAAGTCGCCTTGGAAACCACTTTACGGTCTACCATCTCCTCAAAAGTAAGGTATTCACCGTCGACAATGATATACCCTAGTTGACGACATACCGTTCCATCATTCTCTACATATAAGTATACCCGATCATATGTACCTGGCAAGATAGAATACAAAATATCGTAACTATTTTGAAGATATTGTGGAATCAAATCATGAATATCTTCCCCTGCAAATTCTATAGCTGGATCTACATTAGCCATTTCCTCTTCCTCCTCTTGAATAAACTGAGACATGTCTATGTGCATAGTCCCTGTGATACATCCCTCGTGCGGTGCTATTGCATGCATGTGCAAAGGTTTCCCATCTGGAGAGAAATATCTCTCTTCCCAAGCATTTATCAAGGCTAGTTCATCAGTAAAATTATCTTCTGTGACATTGTCATATACATACGAGAGTTCGCCGGTGGAAATGTTAAATATACAATCTAAAGATGTATATTTTTTTTCTAAAATTCTATGCATATCATGAAACTCATTAAACCAATCCCAATAAGCAGCTGGCACTCTATAATCCACCGTACCTTCAAATTTTGATTGTATATTTTTTTCTTTAATCCATGTATTATCTACATACTCAATATAGATATTTAATTTTTTTTTATTAAATATTGTATCCAAATGAAAATACATGTTTTTACAGTCCTTAGAAATAAAATCTTTTAAATAGATTGCTTTTTTCTTAATTATATTATTTAAAATATCAGCTAAGTCAAGTGATTTAATCTTATTCTTGAGTACTTTTTCTGGAGTGATATTTTGTTTCTTCACTAAACTAGATGCTTCATAGTCCCAGAAAACACGACATTTATACCCTATCTTTTTATACTGCCAGATCAATTCTGGTGTACCATCATATGTATAATCTAGCGGAATTTCATGATAATTAATTTGACTATTTCCATTAAAATCCACTTCCAACTCAATAATATCCGAAGGGCAATCCTCCTCATCCTTTGGACTAATATAGGCGCTATTAGCTATTTCCCCTAACTCTAACCCTGAATATGAAATATCGTTTCGGAGATAATTAGAGACTATAAATAAATCATTATCAGTTATAAATGAATCGTCATTATATATAGCTATAAAGTCGCCCGAATATGATCCTAAATACAATTCAATATAAACTAGTATCTTTGACCAATTACCAGAGATATACCTATTTCCTATTTCTCTAGTTGCCTGTATTAACTTTTCTTCCATTAAAGATTTATTTTCTTCAATAAACATTATAATCCTCCATTAGGAATTGTCTTACTACGTTTTTGTCCATCAATAAAATAGATTATATTAAACTTCTTAGGTCTTTTACTTGCTCCATCATATACTACATTTATCGTTACCTCTACTTCTTTACCTTCTTTTAATGCGTTTCCCCATAGATTTTCTATTCTTTTGTATTTACTATTATTCACAATTGCAGCCATAGCAAGTATATTATCTATCTCTCCAGAACCAGCATACCTATTAGCTATCAGATGTCCACCATGATCGCCCGGTAATCGGTCATCACCACCTGCCTTTAATTGATCTCCTTTATTTCTCACTCCCTTTTCTAGACGCAACTTTCCTTGGGCTTTTTTTATACGACCTAATTCATCGGTTTGGTAATAATATCCTTTACTCTCATATACAATATTCTCTTTTAATTCTCTTGTTTTCGTACCCGGTTTATATTGCTCACCATTTCGATAAATATCTGGACTATCAGCTAAGTTTGTTGTATTAGTAGTAGGACTTGCCGTTTCAGTAGTAGATTGTTTAGAGGATACTTTTTTATTCGTTTCTATATTTTTATTAACATTTTTATTAGCCTTTGTATCCTTAGCTACCGCTTTAGCTTCCTTTCCAATCGATTCTACTTTATTTTCAATAGCATTTATCTTATTTACCTTGATAAGTGCATTTTCTTCATCAACAATATTCCCCATAGCAACAGCAGCTTCAAATGCTTTTTCGAACTTAACATGTTGAGGTGTAAATTCCATTATCTTTTGTACTTTATTTAAAAAATTAACTTTAGATAGCTTTATTTTATCTGGGCTTAATATAATGCTTGCTACTATTTCTGTTGCTTGCCCTAACAAGGCACCTTTTCTCTTATTATCATTGCTCCATGCAATCTCAGATAGTTCATGAGTTATCTGCGACAACTGTTCTCTATACTGTTGCATATTAGAAACATCACTTAAATTTTTCACTAATTTCTGCATATCATGTATCACGCCAAATGGATTAAATATTAATTCTTCTAAAAACTCTTTTTGGTCTTCTATATCGCTCTTTAAAGCATCTCCAAATCCGTCTCTAAAACCACCTAAAAACTCTCTTACATGTTTATTCTGAATAGCATCACCTAATGGCACACTCTTTTCATCGGTCGGCTGTATACTTAATTCATTTATTAAGATAGCATCATACCCTGTATAAATAATATTCTTTTTACCATTATTATTATTCTTTACACTAACTTTCTGGATTTTAAAATCCCCATGTATTGGGACTAGTCTTTTTTCACCTTTATTAACTAGATAATCCTGTCCAAGACCATTTTGGTCGGCTACCCATACAATATATCGATCTGGTAAATCTACAATCGAGACTTCTTCCTCTTCTCCATCTTTTAATATACTAAATTTTACATCTTTAATATCCTTAAAATCTATAGGTTCCTTATTAGCTACTTTAGTTTGTAATGCCCCTACTAACTGTACTGTGACTTCTCCATTATATCTTCTACGAGGTCCATAATGATTCCATTTCGTTCCAGCTTGTGCAATGCTAGCACCTTCTAATCCACTTCCACCTAATAGCTTATCTACAGTATAGCCAAGACTAGCAGATAGTAGTTGTGCTCTTGCTGGGTGATCTTTCGCTAATTTACTTATAGATTGCATCAATGCTTCATTCATACCACCAGATAGTGCACCAGTCGTAGGATTTCCTTTTACAATCGCTGATGTAATGGCACCAGATAGAGCATGTAATGCGACCTTTTCAGATGAACCATCTTTATAAATTCGTTGTCCTTTTGCATCTTTCATTTCACCAAATCTATGGATTGCTTCATTCATATACTTGCTGAATAATTTAGCTGTTTCTTGTCGTTCTGCAATACCTTGCTTATCAAAAATAGTGCCTAATGTATGTATCGAATCTTCTGTATTTCTACGAATGGTATCAAGATTTACCTCATGGTGTTCCACGTTAAGCACTCCCTTAGCTATCGCTGAATAGGTTATACTATTCGCTTTGCCACGTTCCCCAGGCATAAGCGTAGGTACCAATCCAAGTTCGTTATATTGCTTACTGCTTTTTCCAATCGTTGGATCCGCTAGATAAGACACTCCCTTAGATCCATAGGTATACTTCGCCCTATTCTCCATATCCTTCATAACTAACTGTTTTGTTTTCAGTATGTTCCTATCTGTTTTACTAGATAACAGGGCCCCTTCTAATGTGGTCGTATTGCCTACGGATATGTTGAATCCTATACTTCCTGCATAGAGTCCAGATTGGTGAATCACAGAGGTGTATTTGCTATCTATATCCGTCCGTTGCAAGGAGCTTTGTAACGATTTGAATGCACCTTTCTTAGATAGGCTAAGTCCCATGCCACCAGATGTAGTATGGTCTGTATAGTCATGTGTATCTTGTACAGAGTGAATCTCTAAATTTCCACCAATATTTGCTTGGATAGCCTCCCCTTTAAGAACACCATCTTTGATGTGTACATCCTGTTTTGTGTTCACTCCAAGGGTATTCGTTGCTATTATCTTTGTAGGATCATGGACTATGTCTGTACCGACTATACTACCTTTACTGCCACTGGCATTGACGGATATATCGGAGAATCGATGTTGTAAAAGGTCATAGGAAATACCTAGAGATCCTTGTTTCTGTTTCATACTTTGGGTCATCTCAGAAGTTGTTTCTTTGCCTTTCACATAGATACTTTTTGCCGAGTCTAAAGTAATGTCCTTGCCTTGTACATCGCTTCCTTCTATGTGGATATCATCCTTCTTAGTGGTAACACGAATATGTCCATCGGATACAACGGTCGATGCTTTTGCTATCTTACTATCTACATTCGTAGAGGCTTCACTTCTTTCTGTGCCTAAAGATAGATTAAGGTGTAAACTCTTGGCTTGGTCTTTCAGTTTAGATTTTTCTAAAGATGTCTTAGCATCGTCATAGGTTTTGTAGGCTAATAGAGCTTTCAATCGTTCGTCTTTTACAGAGTTTGCTCGTGTGAGTGTACCTACTGCATTGGTTGTAGTATCTACTAAGCGATTCGACAAAGAGAGAGTAAGCCCACTTTTAGAAAGTCTATGTGTTTCTCCTGTATGCGATGTGGTATACCCATTGCGGATTGTTACACCAGAGCCTTGGACCTGAATATCCCCTTTCGATGCTACATCACTAGCTTCTATTTGTGTAGATCCTGTAGCACCTAAGGTGACAGAACCAAAGCGGCTTCCAATGACACTGCCTTTGGCTATACTACTCTTAGCATCATAGGTATCTCTTTGTTTTTGTGTACCAATGGTAAGGCTAAGACCGCCATTACCAAAGATACCAGATTTACGTACTTCCTCACGATGAGTGGCACCAGATTCTTCTTGTGCTGATGTAATAGTCAAATTGCCTTCACTCGTAACCGTAACATCTGCATCACCCACTATATGGCTGGCTTTAACTAGTACGTCTTGCTTACCATCTACCTTAACAGTACCACTGGAAATTGTAGAACCTACGACTGTATCTGTACGTTTATGGTCATAGATATCCCGTGTAGTAGATGACAAGAACCCTCTATCTTTTTGATGTATCTCAGATAGTGTTTCATGACGCTCAGTACCATGTTCAATAGAGATTTTTCCTGCTTGTACATCTGCAAGCCCCGTTTTACTATGTATAGTACTTGCTTTCATGGATACATTGTTATCCATACGCACCTTTACGCCATTTTCTCCTTCAATGGTAGCTCCTAGATTCTGTTCTTCTATGACCATCTTACGATTGAAATAGTCACTACCTCTAGCACCTACTGCTACATCTGACAAAGTTCTATTCGTTACATTCGTAAGGATTAGAGAGTCCCCTGTAAGGTCTACTGTATGTCCCATCATACGGGAGCCTTGTAAGGTAATCTGACCCCCTTGCACTTGTACCGTATGTCCTTGTACGGTACTTCCTAGGTACTTAGTAGACTCTAAGGTCACTCCACTACCTATATAGCGATTTTGTAAAGCACGAGCAGAGACTTGTATATCCTTCCCTACTAGACCCACCGTACTACCACCTTGTATAGTAGCCCCTACAGAGCGTATGGTATCCCCTTGGATATGGATACCGGCGTCACTAGTGATACTTGCTGTGCCGTGTGCTGTATCTTGTCGATGTCCAAACGAAGTATTAGTGGTTATCTGTGTTTCATTACGGATATCCTTTCCTTCTATGTGAACACGGTCTTTGCCATGTATTCTACCAGAAGTATTTTCTAACGTATCTGTGTGTATAGAAACTAAATTACCATTGATACTCCCGTTGAAGTTTTTAACATTACCACCTACAATGGACAAAGAATCCTTTGCTTGTATAGTGCCCGTATTATCTACTTTTTGGCTTATTACCTGCACATCTTTACCTAAGACGATACTACCATCTTTGCGCAAATCTCCAGGTTGTAACAGGCTGTTAGGAATCCCTGAAAGTAAAGACTGATCATGACCTGTATATTTTGTAAGGGTATGACCACCTTGACGGAGTTCTTCTTTGGCGATTTCTTGATCTTCGTATCCATTGCGTAATCGAGTATACACTCGTTCTGGGTCTGCTTGTAATCTAGCGACCATATAGTCACTAGACAAAAATTGCTTTTTATCTGTATATAAAAGGTTATCTTCTACCTTAGCTACGGCAAGGGGATCCGTCGTCATGTAGAGTTGTTTTGATGGTTCCAACACTGGGGTCACTAATTTAGAAACATCTGTAGGTGCCACCGTAGTTTCAACCTTTTTATCTCGTATGGCATAAGCTGTTCCATCTGCCTCAAGTGTTGTATTGGTAAATGCATTCGACTGGATGCTCGTAGTTCCATGACTCCCTAATACAGCAATACGTTCACTAGATGGACTACTTTCAGCATCAAAGATGTCGTGATGTTCATAGGGAATATCTGTATGTCCATAAACCCACTTTTTACGTTTCCACCAACGTTTTTTCTGTTTATATTTCCAATAATGTCTATCTCGGCCTATATCATCATAGTGAACTGTCCCTTGATAGCCTGTGTTGGTAATGGAGTCTGCCGTAATTTGTAAGCCATCCTTCGCCATAATCTGGCTATATGTATTTTGCAAGTCTTGCCCTGTAATGTGAATTGCACCATCGCTCAGTATTCTAGATGTAGCGGTTTCTTCTTCTATGGTTCCTATATGAATTGTTCTATGGTATTTTCTATCTGCCTCATAATAATTAGGCTGATCTAGATGCGGTATGCCCTCATACTTATCTTCTTCTGAAATGGTCCACCCAGTCTTAAACACATCCTTATGATTTTGTATCTTAGGGGCTTTGATAGTGAGATTACCTTTGACAATGACATCAGAGGACCTATTTTCAAAGCTCTCTTTTCCCAGCACATAAGCATTACCGCCCACATACATATCTGAGCCAAAGTAAGAACCTTTGCTGTTGATATTCCGAATATGACGTCCTTGCACACGCAAATTACCTAGTACATGCCACAGTCCACTAGTGTTCGTCACATCCTCTTTCATATCTATCTCGGCATCGTTTTTTGCAAAGAGAATGCCTTTCGTATTGGCAAAGGTATTCCCTTGTATCTGTAGGGTATCTTCTGCAATGATTGCCCCTGTGTTTGTGTTTTCTACATTGCCTACGCCTAACTGCATCACACCATGACTGACCACATGGGACGCATCGTTCTCTAACGTATCTCCCGTGATATGCACACTAATACCAGCTTCTAATACAGAGGAATTGCTATTACGAATATGGTTTGTTGAGATATGTACATTCTGATTCGCCTTCATAATGCCCTTATGTTGTACAAGCTCGTTTCCAGTCAATTGGAGAGTGTCTTTACTTTCAACAAAGCCTGCATTGTGCATAGTGTTAGCAGATATATGCATTGTATGTGCCGCTATGTTCCCTGTGTTCTCTAGGTTTTCTGTATCAATACGAAGGTGATGGCCCCATAGTTCACTGCGGCGGTTACGAAAATTGTCACTAATGAAAGTACTATCTATCTGCTGTCCCCCATAGCCTTTGCCTACGATGTCTATATAAGATTTTCCTTGCAAGGTCATATGAGTGCCATTGATCACGCCTAATCCATTGACGGTCATACCATTAGGATTCACAATGACTACATCTGCTGGATTTCCTGCCACTTCTATATATCCCTTCAAAATAGATGGACTCGTAGAAGTGACCTCATTGATGATTGTCTTAGCACCATTCCCAGCTAGAAACATATTTTTATCTATATAACCAGCTAATTGAGTCTTTGTGTATTTCGTGGCATTATTGAGAATAAGACCTCGTTCTTTCACATTAAACTGTGTATATGCATTGTGAGAAACACCATTTCCATCAACACCGGCAATGTGTAGGATATCTATGCCATTCCGCGTCGTATCTAAGATAGGTTGACGATTCTTGGGGCTATTCGTATCTACAACAATAGGTAACTCTTCTTGTGTGTCCTCTACGACAACCTTGCTAGGTATATGAGGGATAGGTTGTATAGTAGGCGTATGTAAAGGATTCTCTAGTGTTGGTTTTGGAATATCTACGGGTGTTTCAGGCGTAGGTGTTTGCGATTCTATATGCAGTTTATCTTTTGATACTACTTGTATATGGTTTCGATCTACTTCTACCTGTTTCCCACGTACAGTGTTCTCCCCAGACTGAGAGCGTATGCCGCCTTGATACACAATAGAGTCAGTACCTTGGATTGTTATATTCTCCGTACTGGAAATCACTCCCTGTCCACGAAGATTGGTCACATTCGCCTCAATCTGTTTTCCTTGAAGATTCCCATCGTTGGTAAGTGTACCGCTTTGTATTGTCACAGTTTCATCACCCACAAGGGTGCCACGATTATAAAAGTCTTGGCTACGAATTTCCAATTCTTTAGCACTGTGAATGCTAGTAGGCTCTTGCTGTGAACCACCTTGTTCGATGGTGAGATTTCCTGCTGTGTCAATATGTAGGGTGCCTGCTATGGCATCGATAGAGCCACTGATATTAACACCTAATCCAGATTCTGTACCGATTAAAGAAATGGTATTTCCATACATGCCACCAAGAGCACCTACATCTAAGGCAACCCCTGTAGGTGTACTTTCCCCAGATTTCATGGCTGTTACAGTTCCATCTGCATAGTTCACTGTATTACGTCCTGTGACAGCACGAATAGAATCCTGTGCCACCACATCTGCATTGATACGTATCGTCTTTGCTAGTAAATCTACCTTTGAAATAGGGGTATATACATTAGCTCCACTTTGTTCTGTAGGTGCATTGATGGCCCCTGTTACCTCAATGTTTCCTTTCTCAATAACAAAGTTTTCTAATCGACCATCTACCATGTGTGGGACACCAGTGGTAAATGTGGCTTTTGGGGTGTTAATAAAATGAACTCCTTTAATAGAAATCCCGTTCGGATTAGCAATAACCACATCCGCTGGCTGTCCTACTACTTCAAAAGTTCCTGCTAACTGTGATGTAGAAGTCCCTACTACTTCGTTGACAATAAGGTTGGCAGACTCTCGTAAGTTAGGGTTTGCACTGATGGGTCCAATCTGAGTGCTTATCGTAGGTGTAGTAGCGTTGTTAAAGATAGCCCCCGTATCTGTAGAAAAGGACTCATACCGATTATGGGATACACCATGTACTGGATTGGTAATCTGTATAACTGGAACAGATTGACTATTATCCACCATTACCTCTTGACTGACAATGCCCTGTGCTGCATAGGTTCCTAATTGCAAAGACAATGTAATCCATAACGTTAAGAGTTCTTTTCTTTCTTTTCTCATATCTATACCTCTATTACATAATGACCATACCTCTAAAACCCGATATGTTCTATATTTTTATCTTATCATATTGATAAGGTGTATTGGAATAGTGAGTCAGTATATATGTTATTTTACCTTTTTATTTATTGAATAACCTTAGCAGTAACCAAAATATATAATTCTACTTCATCTTTCGTTTTACGACTATGTTGAAATAGTTTCCCAAGTAGTGGAATATCTCCTAAGATAGGCACTTTTTGCCATTGTCGCATAGTGCGTCGATCCATCAATCCACCAATAACCAATGTTTCTCCATCAGGTATGCGCACTCTTGTTTTTGCTTGTCGGGTAGTAATACGATAGGCTTTCATTTCAGGTACTAAGGTAGGGTTACTTACTTCTGCTTCCACAATGGTATCGATATGATTTCCCTGTAATACATAAGGTTTGCATAATAACCGTATACCTGCTTCTTCATAACGAATACTAGTCCTTGTGATACCATTTTGTATGGACTCTACTGTGACCGGCACGCGTTCACCAATAAGAATGGTTGCTTCCTCCCCATTAAGAGCTACAATACTAGGTCTTGCAATCAATGCCATACGACTACTTCCTTCTTTAGCAGCGACTGTAGGGTGCACTAAAAACGAATACGATGTTCCCTTAGGCATATGACCGATATGAACATTTCCTTCCATACCTGATTCAGATTTCCCGTTCATGTAAAGCCCTGAACTTTGTAATCCAGGAAATGACCATTGTACACCTAGTTCTTTTGCATAGCCTTTTTCCATAGCTAATACCGCCACATCTAACTGAACCTGCTTCGACGCTGTATGCCAAGATCGAAGTAATTTTTCTACTTCTAAAATTTCCTGAACTGTCCCGTAATAGATGACTTCATTCGTGCTTGGCATCACTTGTACATGCTCTTTAGGCACTACGGACTGAACAAGATTGCTCAATTCTTCAGGGGTGGCCGACTCCGCTACGATTCGACGCACATGTCGACGTTCTTTTTCTTCATGGCGCCCCTCTACGATGAAGGTGCCACCTTCTTCATAGACTAAAAAACCTAACTGTGATCCCAATTTAGTAATAGCCTCTCTCCCAGAATTTTCTTGTACTTCTAAAGTAACCTTCCCCTCTAATGTATCTAGTCCTACCACTGAAAGTTTTTCCGTTCTAGCTATGGTTTGCACCAATGTTCGTAACGGCATATCTTTAGCCATAATGTGCACTGCCTGTACTGGAGTAATCTCTAAAAATAATATTATCAACGCATAGGCTATTCCCCAGCAATACGTAGATTGATAGATAGGAATTGCTACCTTTCTTTTAAGATAATTTACTGTTCTAATCCACATATGTATCTCCTTCTTTCATATCTCTACCTTGCACTCCACTTAATATTTCTGCACCCTTTTTATTCTATCCATCTTACAGATCCGTTCACTCGAATTTGCACCTTTGTATCAGTAATCGTATACACCTGTACTCCATCTACTATATCTCCTTCATACACAGTATGAGTGTTTCCATTAATATCTAATACTGCGATAGGTACCTCTCCTTGTATAATCCCCAACAGTTGTACTTGCATCTCTTTTACATGTTTTATTTCATGTCTCTCATACCTGTTTCTACCAGTATCATTACCATAGAATTGTACAGTGTATCCTTCCACACTATTTTTATTACCTTTTCTTTTTCCATTCATGTTGTCCATAATAATCTTTTCTGCACCTACTACGGCTGTTGGAGTATCTCTCATTAATTCCTTTGAAAAAGCATCTAGTAAAGGATAGGGTCGCACTACATTTCGTATTGGGAAGATAAGTTTGCCCTTATCTGTATCTTCTTCTAAAGAAGAGGTATTTTTTTCCTTCTTATTTTCCCTATGCTTCTTAGCACCTTTTATTGATTTAGTGCTATCATCTATTGCTTTTTCATCAGCTTTTACCTGATTACTCTGTCCTAATGCATCACTTTCACGATGTGACTGTATAGGACTTTCTAATTGTTCAACCTCCGACCATGCGGACTCTCTCCAACCTAGATAGCAAATGAGGCACAATAAAACGGTCGCCCCGAAAACGAGACGACCGTGTGTACGTATATATCTTTCTATTTGGTTGTAGAGGTCTTTCACAGATGATACTTTCATCATGCCCTCCTATATACGATTAATATCCTTTTGGATGTAATTGATGCCAATTCCAAGCATCACGAATCACTTCTTGTACTGTACTATGAACAGGTTTCCACCCTAATTTTGCATGGATTTTTTCAGAAGATGCAATCAGCGTGCCTGGATCCCCAGCACGACGTTCACCGTAATCAACACGGAAATCTACGCCTGTCACTTCCTTGGTAGCCGCTACAATTTCATTCACACTAAATCCATTGCCGGAACCTAAGTTAAATACATCAGATTCACCACCATTATATAGATATTCCATAGCTAAAATGTGTGCAGAAGCTAAATCATTTACATGTACATAGTCACGTACGCATGTACCATCCGCTGTATCATAATCTGTACCAAATACAGTGATGGATTCACGCTTACCTAAGGCTGCATCAATAATAAGTGGAATTAGATGTGTTTCAGGTGTATGATCTTCACCAATTTCACCAGATGGATCCGCTCCTGCTGCATTAAAGTAACGCAGCGCTACAAATTGAAATCCATAAATTTTGCTATAGTCACGAAGCATATCTTCAATCATCAATTTTGTGCGACCATACACATTCGTAGGATTCCATTTAGCATCTTCTGTAATAGGTACTACTTCTGGTTCCCCATAGACAGCTGCTGTAGAGGAGAATACTAATCGATTCACGCCATGTTTACGAGCTGTTTCTACTAAGCGATAAGAGCCTACTACATTATTTTCATAATAGATTGATGGATTTACCATGGATTCGCCCACTTGAGAGTGTGCTGCAAAGTGCATGATACCATCAATTTTATGGGTATCTAGAACCTCACCTAATGCAGGGTCTGTAATATCCATTTCATAGAATGGTACTCCTGTAGGAATTGACTCCTTATGGCCTCGAGATAAATTATCTACAATCACCACTTGATGTCCTGCTCCTAATAAGGCACGTACTGTATGGCTACCAATATACCCAGCGCCACCTGTCACTAAAATATTCATTCTTACTTCTCCTATGATTTTGAAAGTTTAGGTCCTAACAATTTTTTATACACTTCTACGCCTGGTTGATTGAATGCATCTACCCCTGCTAATTGACCTTCAAAGTAGATGGCCCAGCACATTGTAAACATCAATTCTCCCAAATGAAAGGCACTCATGGTTGGAACTTGGTAGGTTCCATTAAATCGTCCATCGCTTGCTAAGGACTCTGCATTAGATGCCAAGGCAGCACGATTGATAAATCCTAAGTCAAGACCGGCTAACGCTTCTAGTTTACTATATTGGTCATACATATGTGGCACTGTTAGATTCACATGCCAATTTTCTACATCTACAAAAGATACAACTTTATCATAGCGACCTTCTTGATGTTCCTGTGTTTGGGCATGCATGTCTGTAGTACCTACCGCTACAATTGGAGTACGACCATAGTGTCCAGATTTATCATCTTTTTCTTTACCTAATGATTCCGCTAATAGCTGTACATACCATTCAGATAAAGATTTCAGACGATCTGCATAAGGCATAAACACTTCAATATGACGACCATATTGTTCAGAACCAATATATTTTAACACAGCACTTAACAAGGCTGGATTTTTCCAGACATCTTGCTCTTGAGCTGCTATATCTGCTGCTTTAGCACCTTCTAAATAGGCATGAATGTCAAAGCCTAATAAAGCACCGATTACCAACCCTACTTCTGAGAAAACAGAGAAACGACCACCAATGCCATCAGGTACAGCGAAGATGGAGTCTCTCCAACCTTCTGCAACGGCTAACTTATGTAATAACGTTTCTTTCTCATCATCTCTGGGATCTGTGACGACTAGCACTTCATAATCAATCATTGCTACTTCTAGAGCTTCTTTCACAATCATGAAGTTTGTCATTGGTTCAATAGTAGAGCCGGATTTAGAAATCAGTACCAACAATATTTTATACTCATTAGGCACATGAGCATGGTCTTCTAAAAATTGCTGCTCTTTCCATTCTCTTTGTAATTGCTTGATTAATTCTTGAGTACGTACAGGGTCAACATTATTACCACTGAAATACATACGTGGACGGTAATTACGTTCTTCATCGCTCATGGAGTTCCAAAACTCCCCACAATGTACATCAAATAATACTTTACCACCTAGAAAAGAACCACCAATACCAAAGCTGACTACAGTACTAACCTTCTTCTCTTTCAAAGCATCAAGGCGAGCCATCACTGTTGGGTTATTAATATGACCTTCCACTACATATGGTAATTGCGGGAATAACACCAATTCAGGGTCTCCATCTTTAGATAGATGTCCTTTCACAACACCATGATGACGAGTTTCTTCCGCTGCTGCTAAGGCATCAGAAATAGCAGTACCTAAGTTTGTTACATCTGCTTCCGTCACTCCACCAGGTAACATCATATTTGTATAATCATAAACAAAACCAGAGTCTAATTGAATCCGTTTCATAGTTTCCTCCTATGTACAGTATGATTGTAATTGTACTTTTATTGTACATCAAATCATGGAGAGATTAAAGGAATTTTATGAGAAATTTCCTACCAGTGTTATTTTAGTAGCGTTCCTTTCTTTGCTAATGCATCTGCACGGTCGTTATAGGCAATACCAGAGTGAGCTTTTACCTTATGAAAGTCGATACGAAGTTGTTTGCTAGCTTCTTTCATTCGTTTCGCATAGTTAGTTGTTAATGGATTATTTGTTTTCCATCTACCTGTAGCCCACATTTCAATGCCCATATAATCATAATAAAGAGAGCATGAGGTATATCCATGGTTTAGTGCATAATCCACTACATGAAGAGCTGCTAATAGTTCCCCAGACACATTCCAATATGCCACATGATTCGGATCGACACTAGAAAGAGAAAACTCTACTTCTTCCGTACCAATGAGCATAACTCCACCAGAGCCAACCACACCTTTTCGCTTATCAAAACTGCCGTCGATAAAGGCACGAATTTCACAAGGATCCGATTCTACGATTTGACTTATGTTATCAGTCTGTGTCTTAAGGTATTCACCTACGCTCATACGTTTAGACGCACTAGCAGATGTTTTCTTTGTACCAGTTCTAGTCGGTTTAATCCCTGCACTCTTAGGTAAATCGATAGAGCCCATATAGGCTTTTGCTTCTGCTTCTGTAGGGAATGACTTATACTGCGCACCAGAAAAGCCTTTGACTTGCACTTCACAGTCAGCCCAAGTCACATAGATTCCTGGATTGTGCCCTACTCGAACAGCATAATATTTCTTTGCCATACTTACCCCATTGTCAATGGCGCTATCGTGCCACCTACTACGTCTACTAATGCTTGTGGATTGACCTGTACTTGCATCCCTCTAAGACCTGCACTGACATAGACCATAGGAATAGATGTAATACTATCATCAAAATAGGTAGGAAATGCTTTTTTCATCCCTAAGGGAGAGCAGCCACCTCGTAAGTAACCCGTCAAAGGCAATAAATCTTTTACTGCAATCAGTTCTACCGATTTATTTCCACTCACTCGTGCGGCTTGTTTCATATCCAATTCCCCTTCTACAGGAATACAGAACACCACATGACCAGTTACATTGCCTTTCCCCACCAACGTTTTAAACACTTGTTCAGGCGGAATATGCAAAGATTCAGCTACATGTATACCAGCTCCGCGTTCTTCAGACCATTCGTAGGTAAACACTTCATAGTCAATATGGTGAGTATCTAATATGCGTAATGCATTTGTTTTTTTATGTCCTTTTTTACTCATAAGACCCCCTATTTGTTGGTAATCTTTGAAATATTTTTTAATTCAATACGTAAGGTACCATTTTCATTCGTTGAAATTTCTATGAACTCACGATCATTCATATATTCTACTGGAAATGAAAGTTCAATACCTGTATCTGTTTTAATTTTATGTTGCTTGCCCACTTTAGTAGCATAGGTCCGACTCACTGGCAATGGTTCAAGTAAATCTTCTTCTGCTAGCTCTTTCATAGCTGCTTCTCGCTGAATGGGGTTCGTACTAAACACTTGCTCAATAATATGTCGTGCTTCTAACGTGTCAGATACTTCTGCATTCTTAGCCAGTAATTCTTTTGTTTTAGCCATAGCTGCCACACCATCTTGCTCATGAGCTTTAGAAATTCGATCTACCACAGTGCGTACTTTTTTCACTGTATCTTTAGAAGACGGATTCGTCGTAACCTGAAAGATTCGTTCTTCCAAGAAGTGCATTTTCTCTCCATCATATTCTCCTTTCGGCTCAAAGAGACGAATGGATAAATCTGAAAGTTTAATACTTGCAAAGGCATATAGTTTTTGTGTCACTGTTGGTAAGACCACACGATGCTCTACTAATTTTGTTGCTAATGAACCATCCTCTTCTGAATATAATTGATGAGTATATCCATCATGAGCTTTACAAAGAAGAACACAAAGGTAAGCTTGCTCTCCTTGTGCTTCACAGACAATCATATCTAGTACACAAGGGTCCATTGCTTGTGCCATATAGGTAAATAAAGTCTCACCTAGTTCTTTACCAAACTCTACAAGGCTTACTTCTTGATTCTCCAATTGTTTGATCTTTCGCCCCCATGGTGTTTGGTCCGAGATATAACCAGTTCTGGCTCCAGGGTCTTGTAACGCTTTCATTACATGCATTTCAAGATAGCTCTGTATTTCTGGTTCAGTAATATCCATAGGATGATCTGAATAGGCCGACATAGATGATGTAAAGTCAAACACTTCTAGTACAGCTGCATTAATTTGCATAGTTCCTCCTCAATAACAAAGAGCTTTGCCTTCGCAAAGCTCTTATGATGTTATCTATTATCTTTCACATAGTGATAGGTATTTTCCAGTCCTTTTTGTAATGTCCATTTAGGCGTATACCCTAAACATTGTTTTGCTTTTGCAGTGCTCAATAAAGAATGTTTAATATCACCAATGCGCGGTTCTTCATAATGACGTTCTACCGTAGTGCCAGCAATATCTTCTAATGTATCAATTAAATCATTCACGGAAATTCCAGTTTCTGTACTCACATTGATGACACCTGTTACATCATTATTCAATCCCAATATATTTGCTTCTACTACGTCATCCACATAGACAAAGTCACGTGTTTGTTCTCCATCGCCAAAAATTTTGATGGATTCACCATTCGCCACATGTTCGCAGAAAATGCTAACAACGCCACCTTCACCACCATTTCCTTGACGTGGTCCATATACATTAGAATAGCGATAGCAAATATAAGGTAATCCAAAAGATTCTTGGTAAATACGCAAATAGCCTTCCGTAGTTAATTTTGTCAATCCATAGCAAGAACGAGGCACTCCTGCCAATTCTTCCGTAAGAGGTAATACCTCTAAATCACCATATACAGCAGCAGAGGATGGCATAAGGAATTTTTTTACTCCCACTTTAACTGAGGCTTGTAATAAATTCAATAGTCCCATTAGATTGATATCACAATCTTCTGTTGGATGTACCATGGATTCTGCTACTACTGTTTGCGCTGCCTCATGAAATACATAGTCCGGTTGAAAGTCTTCAAACACGTCATATATTCTTTCATCTCGTATATCCAATTCTAAAAATTCAGCTTGTTCATTCACAAATATTCGCAATCCACTGCTTAAATTGTCAATGACAAGTACACGATGTCCCTCTTGAATCAATCTGTCTACTAGATGTGATCCAATAAAACCGGCACCGCCTGTTACAATTATATTCATGTTCCTCATTCCTGTATCAATGACTGTCTTAGTAATATAAATTATACACCGTATCTAGTATAGCGCAATAGTATGTATCCTATAGGGCACTTAAGCGTCTATATACTGAACTAATTGCTCACAGTGTTCTTTTGCTTGTCTATGAATCACTTGTAGCTGTGCTTCTTCACCTGTATACAGCATATTGCCAGTGAAAACACCACCTTTAAAATTCATTTTACAGAACTTACAAGTAGCTTCACAAGTTTTAAAGATTTCATCAATGGTAATGCCTTTATCACCTTGCAATGTATATTCATCATTACCACAAGCAGCGGTAAGACCAACAACCATATCCTTACCGGCTACTGCATAGGTATCTGCTCCATAGGCCCAACCATAAGCAAACACTTCTTCAAACCATCTCATAATCAGAGATGTTAAAGAATACCAAAATAAAGGAGACTGAATCACAATCGTATCCGCCCATAACAACTTCTCACGTTCTGCTTCTACATTAATCTTGTAATCTCCGTAGAGCACTTCCAAACGATCAAACTCGGCATTAGGATATTTTTCTTTAAGCAACGCGAGAATCTCTTTGTTTGCCACAGAATTTTCTTCGTGGGTATGACCTGTTACAATTAAAATGTTTTTCATTTCTATACCTCCCCTAATTTAGATACTTATATAGTACACTCTATTATCGTTCTCGTTGGATATCATAGTCTGTACCATTTGTCCGAATGGTAACAGTCCCCATCGTATCTGTACGATAGATATCTACATGTTCCTCCAATAAACGTGCCATAGCTTTCTCACCAGGATGTCCATAAGAATTATGTAAACCTGCAGAAATAACAGCTACTTCTGGTCGAACAGAACGAATAAAATCTTTTTGACTGGAACCATTACTACCATGGTGTCCCACTTTTAAGACCTTACTAGACATTTTTGTATTTTGCTCTTTAATAAGACGTGCTTCTTCTTCTTTTTCCGCGTCACCAGTCATAAGCATAGAAAACTTACCAAATGTCAGCTTACCTACAATGGAGTTATTATTTTGATGAACTTCACCTTTTTTGTCAGCCATCACTTCCCCTTTCCAAGGGGCATAGACCTCAAAATACGCTCCATTTCCTAAGTCTAACCGATCACCTTTATGAAGTGTTTCACGATGAATCTGTTTTGTCTCTATCGTTTTTAAATAGGTTCTATAGGTACCACTATCGATATCGATGCCATTATCATAGACATGTTTAATCGGGATTGCTTTGGCAATAGCATAGAAACCGCCAATATGGTCCGCATGAGGATGTGTCAAAATGACATTTTCTAATTCCTTCACACCATATTTTTTTAATAAGGCGACCACCTGTGGTCTATGTTCAATATCACCTGTATCAATCATGGAAAATCTATCACCAATTTGGAGTAAAATTGCATCTCCTTGTCCGATATCTAGTACATGAACTTTCATAGTACCAGTTGGTGCTTGCGTAGATTGACTGACTTCTGTCTTTGCAACATTTGCATTCACCTGTGAAAGTTCTTTTCCACAACCTAGTAGGCTAAGTAGTGATACTACCAACACACCTAACAAGAGTAGATATTTATATATTGTTTTTTTCATTTTGAAGTACTTTCTAATTTCTACGTATTATCACGATTATCTCAGAGGTATCATCTGCATATAACCATCTATCGTTGGTAATACACGTCCAATTCGCTGTGCCACCTCTGTAGGAGTAAACCCAGGACCAAGGTCCTCTAAGGCTATATCTCCGGCTCGACTATGGGCATATATTGCAACATTGATTGCATTTGTAGGATCCTGTTCTTGATTCAACATAGAACCAATAACACCAGCCACTACATCACCCATGCCACCAGTCCCCATATATGGGTTACCATTCGTTGTTACAAACACCTTACCATTAGGCGTAGCCATTATAGTAGGTTGTCCTTTTAGGACAACATATACGCCGTGTTCTTTCGCAAATTCACTAGCATATCCAATAGGATCTTGGTTAATGTCTCCTATACTTTTTCCTGTAAGAGCAGAGAATTCGCCTAAATGCGGTGTTACTACAACGACATACCCTTTCTTACCTAATGTATACGAGCACTGTTTTAACAGCGATACATCATTAGAAATCGCTATGAGCCCATCTGCATCAACCACCATATGGCTACCTGTAACAGATTGCATCCATTGAAGTAAATGTTTCCTATCACTATTGCTTCTGCCACCACCAGGGCCAATGACTACTGTTCTATTTCCATCTAGTTGTTCTACATTGTTACAATCACGAATCATCATTTCAGGGCGACTCAAGGAACGCAACGCATCTAACTCATTTGTACCAGACAGTATAGTCACTTTTCCAGCTCCACTGCGTAAAGCTCCTTCAGCACTTAATATAGGGGCCCCATAAATCCCTGGAGAACCACCAACAATATAAACATGTCCATTTGTCCCTTTATGGGCAATAGGAGAACGAGGCTCTACAGACAAGGAGTCTGCATTGTTCCAATAGATTTCCTGACAATTCTGATCAGATTCCCCTAATGCATGATGGGGAAAAGGATATCCAATACTGCCTAAAGTCATTTTCCCTACGCATTGACGCCCTGGATACATGAGCATTCCCACTTTAGGAGCTAACAATGTAATTGTTTCATCTGCTCTGAATGAAAAGGCGTCGGCATTTCCTGTTAAGCCGTTCACACCACTAGGAATATCGATGGCAATACATGTTCGTGTCTCACTATTACAACGCCATGCTTTACATTGCTCAAAGATAGTTCCTATCTGTTTGGGTAGTTCACCATGGAAACCTGTACCAAACACACCATCTACCACAACACTTACATCCCGTAATATATGGGAGGGTATTAGATTTCCATTAAACTCCATCATCTCATCAGTCACAATCGTAATCGTATCTTCTAGAGTATGTACCACCTTCCATTGTTGTTGAAACAAAGGAGAACCTTCTTCTGGATTCCCACATACAACAACATAGGGCGTCACTTCAGGCACTTCTGTTAACAATCGTGCTGCCACTAAGGCATCACCACCGTTATTGCCAATGCCACAAAGAAATAAAACTCCCTTGGGCCCCTTTACTTCTTGTATATATCTATGTACTACCTCAAAAACAGATCGTCCCGCTTGTTCCATTAAATGAGATACTGGAAGTCCTAAACTTTCAATATATTGATCTACTATGTTAACTTGCTTTGGTGTTAATAGTCGCATAGGTCTATCCTCTAATATACAATGACAGTACTCGTAGCATATTCACGACAATGACTAATAGAAACTTGCATCGTTTCATATCCTAAGGCTTTCATTTGTTGTCCAAAATAACCGGTACAAGTCAAAACAGGAGCTCCCCAAGCATCATGCGTCACTTCTATATCTTGCCACGAACCATGGCGAAATCCTGTCCCCAAGGCTTTTACACACGCTTCTTTAGCCGCAAAAATGCCCGCAAAGGATGCTGCTGCTTGTTTGTTACGTCCCCACGCATAGTTTCGTTCGTATTCTGTAAATACTCGTTGTAAAAAAGTATCCCTTTCAATCGCTTGTTCCATACGATGAATTTCTATGATATCTGTACCTACTCGAATCATCTTAGCCTCGTAATTTGGCAATCATCATCGCTCTATCTTCTGCTCCGAATACAGCAGAACCAGCTACTAATAGAGTAGCCCCGGCTTCACGAACTAATGGAGCTGTTTCCAAGTTAATACCACCATCTACTTCTACAACAGCTTTTGTATTACCTACCGAGTCCAATAGTTCTCGAGCTTGCTTTACTTTTTTCACTGCATTATGAATAAACGATTGGCCGCCAAATCCTGGATTTACACTCATAATTAAAATTAAATCTAAATCTTCTGCAATATCTTCTAGTAAGGATACTGGCGTAGATGGATTTAAAGAAACGCCTGCTTTCATACCAGTTGCTTTGATAGCTTGAATCAAACGATGCGCATGTGGCACAGCTTCCCAATGAAAGGTAAAATACTCCACCCCTATCTTGGCATACTCTTCTACATAATCACCTGGATTTTCTACCATTAAATGTACATCAAAAGGCAATTTCGTATGTGGACGCAATGCTTTTACCACAGGAGCACCAAATGTTAAGTTTGGCACAAAATGTCCATCCATCACATCAATATGTAATAAGTCAGCACCACCTTCTTCGATAGTACGAATATCTTCTCGCAAATTAGAAAAATCTGCCGATAACATAGATGGGGCAATTTGAATCATTTTATCGTCTCCTTTGATCTTCAAGTTCTGATTTAATCGTCAAATAGGATTGGTATCGTTGCTCACTAATCTGCCCATTAGCTAAGGCATCTTTCACAGAACAAATAGGTTCATGACTATGGGAACAAGGACTAAACTTGCATCCCCTATCATGGTCACCAAACTCGGGGAATGTATGCACTAACTCTTCTACAGTCATCCCTGTATGCTCTAGAGCTGAAAATCCTGGTGTATCCATGATAAAGGAACTTTCATCTAAGCTGTATAAAGAGGCATGGCGCGTCGTATGGCGACCACGTTTAATCTTATCGCTAACAGCTCCTGTTTGAAAGGCAAAATTCGGATCTACTGCATTTAGCAAACTACTTTTACCTACTCCAGAAGGGCCGGCAAAGGCACTGATTTTACCATGTAATACATGGCGTAACTCATCAATCCCTTCACCAGTATACGTGGACGTACAGAGTACAGTGTAACCGATATTTTCATAGATAGATTTCAGTTTCATCGTATCTTCTGTATGCAAATCATATTTATTAATCACTAGTACTGGAGGAATACGACTATGATGAATCATCACTAATAAACGATCCAATAATAAAGGATGAACATCTGGCTCTCGAGCGGCTACGACTACAATGACTTGGTCAATATTGGCGATAGCTGGTCTACGTAATGAGTTTCTTCTCTCTTCAATAGAATCAATCCAACCATCGTCTGTAATATGCACCGTATCTCCTACTAAGAGAGAATATCGTTCTTTTTTTAACCGTCCTCGAACCTTACATTCATGTACATCTCCACTTGGAGTTTGTACATAAAAGTACCCATTCATATTCTTAATTACAACACCTTGTTTCATAGTTTCTCCTATAAGGATTGCTCTTGTACTAATGCATTATTTAAGTAAATCTGAACTCGTACATTGCCGGATCCAGACACACTTTTTACAATGCGATCTCCTGGTGCATTAGTGCCATCATAGACAACACGTCCACCGTCATCATCGATGACTACTAATTTCACATGTTGCGAGGCACGTCCATTCGGTACCGTTACATCCACAACACCTTTCGTAGTACCTTGTTTCGCATTAGCTCCGTCTTTTTTGCCATCTTTTGGTTGTCCAACCAATGTGATACTTTCATCTCGTTTCACCGAAGACCCTGGAGCAGGGCTGACAGCTGTAACAACAGCAGAATCTTCATTAGAACCAGAAATTTTACTAATGCTTAAGCCTAAATTTCCTAAAGCTTCTTTCGCTTCTTTAATGGTCATACCCACAACATTCGGAATCTCTACAGTAGTCGATTTAGTTTGATTAATCGTAATATCTACAGTGGCTCCTTTGGAAGCTTTGCCTCCAGCTTGTAGACCTTGGCTAATCACTACACCATCTTCTTTACTAGAATCACTTTCATAAGATATTTTACCAATTGATAAGCCTAACGCTTTTAATTTTTCTCTAGCTTGGTCAAAGCTCATACCCTGCAAGTCTGGTATCGTAATATCTCCCGCACCTTTGCTGACTACTAAATGTACCATACGCTGTTCTTTGACAGATTCCCCTGCTTCAGGGCTCTGTGAAATGACCTGTCCTGCGGGCACATCCGAATTAGTTACTTCTGAGCTAGATACCCGTAGATGTCGTTCTTCTAACAATCTCGTAGCTACACTTAGTTGTTTACCTACCACATTTGGTACGTCTACAGTAGAATTACTCCAGAAGTTGCCAAAGCTCAAGAAGGCCCATAAAAAGGCAAGTAAGAAAGCAAATACGGCACCACCAATGACATATTTTTGTGGCAAACTACCTAATTTTGCCAATATGCCTTCTTGCTGTTCTTCCTCTTCTTCTAGTACCTCTGTCTCCAATGGAGGCAGCACTTGTGTCGCAAAATCATGTTGCATTGGCCGTGCTGATGTGCCGCCACGATAGCCTAATGACATACGTAACGCCTGAATCATTTCAGAAATAGATCCAAACCGTTTGCCTGGCTCTTTTTCTAAAGCTATCAATACCACCTGCTCTAATTGTGGCGGAATCATAGCATTCTTAATACGTGGTGCTACTACAGGGTCTTTCACATGTTGTAATGCCACACTAACAGGCGTTTCCCCTCTAAATGGAACTTCTCCTGTTAGTAATTCATAGAGAACAACACCTAATGAATAAATATCGGTACTCACATTGATGCTCTTACCGCTAGCTTGTTCTGGAGAAATATAATGGGCTGACCCCATCACAGAATTGGTATACATCATCGTCGTAGCTGAGTTAATAGCTCTGGCAATACCAAAATCTGTTACCTTCACACGTCCAGAATCAGTAATCAATATATTATGTGGCTTTACGTCACAGTGAACGATACCCATCATGTGAGCATGCTCAAGGCCCTCTGCAATGGCTACTGTAATTTTTACAGCTTCTTGCACAGTCACCTGAGCGCCATGATGCTGAATGTATTCTTTCAACGTACATCCAGATACATATTCCATAATGATGTAATGAAAGCCCTGATCAAATCCAACATCGTACATGCTCACTACATTGGGATGATTTAGTTTCCCTGCCGCTTGTGCTTCCCGTTTAAAACGAGCCACAAAATCTTGATCGCTACCAAAATTTTGATGCAGAATTTTAATAGCCACAGGTCGTCCCAATAGTGTATCTTTTCCACGATATACATCGGCCATACCACCAACGCCTATCTTCTGTTGTACCTCATAGCGATGGTCAAAGACCAATCCCACTAATGTATGTCTATCCATAAGTCACCTCTTTATATACGTCCAAGTACGATTGTTACATTATCTCGTGCTCCCGCATCATACACAAGGTGCACTAAATCTTCCAAAGCTCTACTTTCATTGTTTTCTTCTGAAAGCACTTGTTCAATCTTAGATTCTTCAATATAACCAGACAAACCGTCACTACATAATAGGATACGGTCATTCTGATGCACTTCAACTACGCCTGTATCTACTTCTACAGTTTCATACACTCCGATGGCTCGAGTCAACATATTTCGTTTCGGATGATGAATGACTTCTTCTTCAGTAATCGTTCCTGCTTCTACTAATTGCTGTACCATAGAATGATCTTTTGTCATACGGTGCAAACCATCTTCTCCATACCTGTACAAGCGACTATCACCTACATGAGCCCAATACAGGGTATCTTCTTGTACATAGGCGACAACCGCTGTTGTACCCATACCTTCCAGCTCCTTGTAGGATTGGCTCTTTTCATAGACAATGCGATTTGCTTTTAGAATGGCGTTCTTTAATACTTCTGTAGACATTTCAGTAGCCTCATTAACTACTTCTACAATGGTATCAACTACCATGGTACTAGCATATTCTCCACCTGTGTATCCACCCATACCATCTGCTACTATTAGCAGTGGCCCTTGGGCATAAAAACGATCTTCATTACGTTGGCGAACTAATCCAGTTTTACTGATTCCTAAACTAATCATAACATCCCTTCTTTCAAAGATTGTTGATGTTGTATTTTCAACTGTCCACAAGCTGCTTGAATTTCATCGCCCATTTCTTTACGAATCGTTACAGACACGCCGTAGGACTCTACAATAGACTTAAACTCTTGCATAGCTTTCATAGACGGTTTATATAAATTAATATGTTCATTTCCATTCACAGGAATTAAATTAACATTACAATGAGGAAATTGTTTTGCAATCGTACCTAACTCATGAGCTTCTTTATCAGAGGCATTCACATCTTTAATTAAAATATATTCAAAGGTTACACGGCGTTCTGTCCGTCGATAATATTCTGCCACAGCATCTAGCACATCTTGTAACGCATAGGTGGCACCGATAGGCATAATTTTCTTTCTACTTTCATCTGTAGTAGCGTGCAGTGATAAGGCCAATGTTATGGGTAATTCCAACTCGGCAAATCGGTAAATATTCGGCACTAATCCACAAGTGGATACTGTCATACGACGATAACCTATATTAAAGCTTTCTTTTTTATGAATGAATTGCAATGCTTCCATCGTATGGTCAAAATTTTGTAATGGTTCTCCAGATCCCATAACAACGATGGAGTGCACTTCTTCTTTAATGATGCTTTCAAACAGTAATAACTGCCCTACAATTTCAGCTACCGTCAAGTTCCGAAATAGGCCTTCTGTGGTGGATGCACAAAAAATACATCCCATAGCACATCCCACTTGAGATGACAAGCACACAGAGTTCCCATAATGTTGCTTCATCAGTACCGTTTCTACTTGATGCCCATCAGAATATCTGAGCAGTAATTTTTTTGTATTTCCATCTGAACTAGTAGATTCTCTCACCACTGTAGGAAGTGTAATCGTACAGTGTGTGGTAAGCCATTCACGCATTGTCTGTGGAAGCTGTAACATATCTTCCATAGAGAATACGTGACGTTGATAGATATAATCCATAATCTGCTTCGCTCTAAATTTGGGAAACCCTCCATCTGTCACAAATTTACTTAAAGCTGGCAATGAAAGTCCAATTAATTCTATCATGCTCTCTCCTTACGTAAACGGGCTATAAAAAATCCGTCCATATCATATACGTGTGGCAATAAAGTAACCATATAACCTTCTGCTGCAAACGGCAACAGTGGAGCCACATCTTCTAAGACGAAATTAGGGTTATCTTGTAAAAATCTTTCCACAACCCCTTCATTTTCCAAAGTATTGATAGTACATGTAGAATATACTAAGTGTCCTCCTACTTTTACATAGGAACTAGCATTTTGTAATATTTGTTGCTGCAACTTTGGCAATTCTTGTAATTGGGATTCTTCTTTTCGCCAACGCATATCTAGTTTTTTCTGTAAAATTCCTAGACCTGAACATGGTGCATCTACAAGTACGGCATCAAAAGAATCTTTCCATTGTGCCTCTTTTACTGTAGCATCACCTTGTTGAGTCTGTACATTAGACATACCCATGCGTTTAGCATTTGCCTGTAACAGTTCTACTTTATGCTCATGAATATCCGTAGCTACAATGGTTCCTGTATTGCCCATAAGGGTTGCCATATGCAATGTTTTGCCACCCGGTGCTGCACAGATATCTAAAATCTGCATATGTTGTTTAGGTTGTACTGCATAAGCTACAGCCATAGAGGCTTCGTCCATGAATGTCATCAATCCCTCTTGTACCCATTTTGCTTCCTGCAATTGTCCTTTGTGAGATTTGATGATAATCGCATCTGGAATCATATGACTAGGCTCTACCATCCAGTTTGCCTCTGAGAGCTCTTCTAATAAATCATCCCGGCTAATTCGTAAAGTATTCACTCGCGCTGTCAATAATGGAGTTTCATTGAACCATTCGCAGAGATCTATCGTTTCTTCTACGCCTCGTTGCTCTATCCATAAACGGACTAGCCATAAAGGTTGATTATAAATATAGGAAATTCTCCCCGCTTCCGAAGTGGCTAAAGCATCTACTCCAATATCTTCACGCTGTCTATCTACATTACGAAGCACAGCATTGACAAAGCGGTCTGTACCAGGAGCCACTTTTTTGGCAAGCTTTACACTTTCATTCACAGCCGCACTCGATGGTACCTTATCCATATAGAGTAATTGGTACACACCGAGTCTAAGAATCTCTAATACAAAAGGAGATAATTTTTTTACTGGTTTCTTAGTGAAGTGAACGATAATCGCATCTAAATAGTTTTGACGTCGCACCACACCATATACCAATTCTGTGAAGAATCTACGATCTAAATCTTCTAGTCTTTCTTGTATCATATACTGAGGCAATACAATATTGGCATATTTCTTATCTCGATGTATATCTACCAAGGCTTTCATAGCTAGGCGCCGAATATTTTTATGTTCTTTCTTTTGTTTCGTTTCCATACAGTAACCTTTCTATGACAAGTCTAATGTCTTCTGTATTGACTCGCGTATTACAACAAGGGCCACAAGGTCGTTCATTTAAGACACCTATTACGGGAATGGGAAACACATCTGCCATACCACTAACTAAGTCTCTTTCACAGGCAATTGCCACAATCGCTTGAGGACGAATTTCCTTAATTTTTAAACGTGCTAAAGTACCACCTGTAACGACCACAAAGTGGCATCCATAGGTATCGGCAATATCTAGCAAGGTTCCTACTTGGCATCCCCCACAACGCTTACAATTATGTACATCTGTAGTCACTTTATGTACACAGCTAGATAATTGTATGCAATGCGGTGTAAGTAATAATAATCGTTCTAGTTCCACGCGATATACTTGAGTGCTCACAAGATGATTGATTAACGCAATTAAGGATTGACTCACTTCATCCTTCGTATATCCAAAGCATCTAGCTAAGACCGTTACCAAAGGAAATAAAAGATATAACCCACGATTAGACAGTCGCAGTAGAATCGGATGTTGTATAGGGTACATTGTAACTAATGCCATGTATATCCACATGGACCACCCTATCAATATGGGTAGTAGTAGCGCCCCTTCTCCGATAGATCCTGCAACAGGTCCCCATTGAGACAAGCTAGGATGCATCATCCACACAATCCAACCCCATACCATTGATATCAATAGTATTGCCACAGCCGTCACTGTTAAATACAGACGATAGGATTTATTCATCGCCAAAACAAGCTCCTACTGCTAACTGATGACCACGAGCAAAATCACCGGCATTCATTCGTTTTTTATTGTCTGGCTGCACTTCAGTGACACGTAAGACGCCATGACCAGTGAAAATACTGAAAGATTCTTTATCTACATTTACTATTGTACCCTCTTTAGGATAGCCACAAGCTCCTTGTAAATGCTCAGGAGAATACTTAGAGGTAGGGTCAACTTTCGCATGCCAGAACTTAATCCGTTTTCCCTCTAAGAATGTATAACACCCAGGGCTTGGATTGAAAGCTCTAATTTTCGCAGCTAATGTATGTGCTGGTTCTGTAAAATTGAGATGCCCCATCTCTTTCGTAATTTTTCCTGTTCCAATGGCTTCTTCATGATTTTGAGTGATTCTAGTTAATGTACCTGCTTGTAAAGCATCTACGGCTGGTACAATCATTTGTGCCCCTAATTGTGCTAAGGCGGTAAAAATCGTACCAGATGTATCTTCTTCTGTCACTGGAATGCGTTCCATTAGTAGAATATCCCCTGTATCTAAGCCTTCATCCATATGCATAATCGTCATACCAGTTTCTGACTCTTCATGAAGAATCGCATATTGGATAGGCGCTGCACCTCTAAATTTAGGTAGCAAAGAGGCATGTAAATTAATGCACCCCAATGGAGGCTGATGAATGAGCCACGGAGGTAAAATCTTACCATACGCAATGACTACGACAATATCAGGAGCCAAAGTTTGCAACACTTCCTCTGCTTCCTCATTGCGTAAGGATTTCGGTTGATACACAGGAATATCATACTGTAACGCCAATTCCTTCGTCGGTGGCATTTGCAATTTATTGCCTCGTCCTTTCGGCTTATCTGGTTGGCAAAAAACACCTACTACTGAATGGGTACTGTCAATTAAAGCCTGTAACGTAGGAACTGCTATATCTGGCGTTCCCATGAAAACTATACGTAATGGATTCATTATTGTTGTTCCTTTTTATGGATAAAAATCTCATTGGGATTCACTAACTTTTCCACAAATAAAATGCCATTCAAATGGTCGATTTCATGTTGAAAAATACGCGCTAAAAATCCTTCTGCTTTGATTTTAATCTTTTTGTTATTTCGATTGATGCCATGTACTTCAATTTTATCGTATCGCTCTACATCGCCAAATAATTCAGGTACGCTCAAACACCCTTCTAAACCTATTTGAGAGCCTTCTTTTTTCACGATTTCTGGGTTAATTACTTCAATTAATCCATTTCCATCATCTAACACAATGATTCGTTTGGATACATTAACTTGTGGTGCTGCTAAGCCTACACCATCTGTTTTATACATCGTTTCCGCCATATCATCTAATAATTGACGAATTTTTTTATTTACGAACTCTACTGGTTCTGCAATTTGTTTTAATACAGGATGACCTGTTTTCATTACTTCTAAAACTGCCATATTCCCTCCTATACTGGATCCACATCTATATAGATATGGGGCAATGTAAATATATCTGAATGATACATGTATGATTTTAATTCTGATAAATCAATTCCACGAATCATAATACAAAGTCGATACATATCTCGTATCTTTGCGGCACCATTTTCATAAGGGCCTAGTATATCTATCCGCTGACCTGTACAGGCCTGACGCAACGTATTGACTAATTCTGTCGCTCTTGTTCGCACTACTGAAAGCTTTTCATCCAACAAGGTTATTTGTATCATTTCGCCGATGGGTGGATACAACAAGGCTTTTCGAGCTTCTATTTCTTCTTGATAAAAGCTAACATAATCATGATGTGTACTATGCTGAATCGCGTAATGTTCAGGACTATAGGTTTGTACTACTACGTTTCCTGGTTTATCGCCACGGCCAGCACGGCCAGCTGCTTGTGTTAATAAATTAAACGTTCTTTCAGAGGCCGTATACACAGGAATGTGCAAGACAGAATCAGCTGTAATAATTCCTACTGCGGTAACATTTGAAAAATCATGTCCTTTTGCCACCATTTGCGTGCCCAATAAAATATCATATTGACCTGCACCAAAGGCTTCCAAAATACGCTGAGATTCACCTTTTTTAGATGTTGTATCTTGATCTAAACGAGCAATTCTAGCTTGGGGAAATCGTTTGGCTAATTCTTCTTCAACTTTTTGTGTACCTGTACCGAAAAATTTAATCTTACGGCTACCACAATGAGGGCAGATTTGAGGTACTTTTTCATGATGGTCGCAGTAATGACAACGCAAATCCTGTCCCGCTTGATGATACACCATTGAGATATCACAGTGAGGGCATTGGATAGGTTTACCACAGTCTCGACACATCACAAATGTACTATGACCTCTTCGATTCAACAAGAGAATTATTTGCTCCCGTTTCTGTAGCGTTTCTTGGATTAATGTATCCAATGCCATAGAAAATACTGAGTAATTCCCATAGAACATTTCTTCTTTCATATCCACAACATTTACCTTAGGCAATGGTTGATGAAAGATACGATGTTCTAAAGATAGTAACTGATACTTGCCTTGGTTAGCTAAATAATAGGCCTCTATAGACGGTGTGGCAGAACCAAATATAATTGGACATTGATGACTTTCACTGCGCCATCTTGCCACCATACGTGCATCGTAACGAGTCATATCCTGTTGCTTATATGATGGATCATGTTCCTCATCGACTACAATGAGACCGATATCTTCTGTTGGTGCAAACACGGCAGAACGGGCACCTATGATAATATGGCTATCTTTCCGGCGTAATCGCTCCCAATTATTGTAACGTTCTGATTTTGTTAACTGACTATGGAAGACCACAACTTCTTGGCCAAACTTTTCTACAAATCGTCTTACAATTTGCGTCGTTAAAGCAATTTCTGGAACTAAAATAATAGCAATCTTATCTTGTCGAATCGTTTCTTGCGCAGCTTTTAGATACACTTGTGTTTTTCCGCTGCCCGTTACACCATGGAGCAAAAAGGATTTATTTGTATGATTAGCAATACATTCCTGAATAGGATCGTATACAGACTGCTGTGCTTCTGTCAGAGGAATGTCTATCCTACCTGCAACTTCCTCGTAGCGTGTTTTCGTCATTGCATAGCGCCATTCTACATCGATATGAGAAGATTCTTTTACTTGTTTAATGACAGGTAAACTAAATCCTGCCAATCGTAAGGCACTCACCGAAGTTGCTCCATGCTCAACTAAATATTTCGCCAATAAACGCTGCTTTTGTTTCCTCACTCCGAATAGTTCTATGTGAAAGGAATCCTTAGGCACAATCCATTCCATTTTGGGTCTGTCATAAGATTTTAATTTACTTTTATCCACAGTAAATAAGCTTAATGCCTCTGCAAAGGTGCATAGGTAATACTCACTTAGCTTACGAGCTGTACTCAGCATTTCCGATGAAAACCAAGGCGTTGGATCTAACACGGCTAATATGGGTTTAATCACAAATGGTGGATTTTCTATGTCACAATAACCTACAAGGATCCCCTCTTCTTTGGAGGATCCCAACGGAACTGCCACACGGGTTCCAATAGGTACGTCCCCAAATGAGTCAGGTATTTCATAGGTTAACGGTTTATTCAATTGTTTCGCAGGACGATTGATAATAATTTCACCTAAACGCATCATAACCTCCTGACTAAACACTCTCCATTATACCACGTTTATACCTATGATTCATACTATTTCATACCCTAGTCCTACACATTTTCACGTCATAGTGTTTCTTATAAGACAAATATATATGAGGGTACAGGAGCAAATAAGTTAGTGCACTAATCCCATCCTCTATATGAAATGTCTGCAAGATAACCTAAACTCTTATAATTAATACTGGAATAACAAAAATAGAGGACAAAGACATATGTCTCTATCCTCTATATATGTATCACTCAAAAGCGAATGACAATTCTTTTACCTTATTATAAACCAGCTTCTTTACGAAGTGCTTCTGCTTTATCTGTACGTTCCCATGGAAGGTCTACATCTGTACGACCGAAATGACCATAAGCAGCAGTTTTTTTATAATGTGGTTTCAACAAGTCTAACATTTCAATGATGCCTGCTGGACGAAGATCAAAATGTTTGCTTACTAATGCAGAGATTTTTTCTTCTTCAATTTTTGCAGTACCAAATGTTTCCACCATGATAGATACAGGTTTTGCTACACCAATCGCGTAAGCTACTTGTACTTCACATTTATCAGCAAGTCCAGCTGCTACGATATTTTTAGCTACATAACGAGCTGCATATGCTGCAGAACGGTCAACTTTTGTAGGATCTTTACCGGAGAAAGCTCCGCCACCATGACGAGCCATACCGCCATACGTATCTACGATAATTTTACGACCAGTCAAACCAGCATCACCTTGCGGACCACCGATTACGAAACGACCAGTTGGGTTGATGAAATATTTAGTATTTTCATCAATAAATCCTTCTGGAAGCACTGGGTCAATCACATATTTTTTAATATCTGCTTGAATTTGTTCTAATGTTACTTCTGGACCATGTTGTGTAGAAATAACGATAGTTTCAATACGTTTTGGCTTGCCATCAACATATTCTACTGTTACTTGTGTTTTACCATCTGGACGAAGGTAAGGCAATGTACCATCTTTACGAACTTTTGTTAATTGACGAGATAAACGATGCGCTAAGCTAATAGGCATAGGCATTAACTCTTCAGTTTCATTAGATGCGAAACCAAACATCATACCTTGGTCACCAGCACCGATTTTATCGAACGCATCACTACCGCCTTCGCGAGATTCTAATGCTTCATCTACACCCATTGCAATGTCTGCAGATTGTTCGTCAATCGCTACATTAACGCCACAAGTATCCGCATCAAAACCAAATTTTGCACGTGTATATCCGATTTCACGAATTGTATCACGAACAATATGAGGAATATCTACATACGTTTTTGTAGTAATTTCACCTACTACATGAACTTGACCTGTAGTTACTAATGTTTCGCAGGCAACGTGCGCTGTTGGATCTTTTTCTAAAATAGCATCCAATACAGCATCTGAAATTTGGTCAGCAATTTTGTCTGGATGACCTTCTGTTACAGATTCAGAAGTGAAAAATACATGTTTTTCTGCCATGAATAAAACCTCCAATAAAAAAATTCCTCATCACAAGATGAGGAATCATATCCCCATCTTCCGATCAAAGATCGTTGGATTTAGCACCTTCTCCCCTAAGGAATGGTTGCTGTAGCTTCAAAGGGCCTCTCCCTCCACTACTCTTGATGAGACTTGTATCATACATATAATACTTAGTTTAAAACCACTACATGTCATTATAGCACACATTTATAGGTCTGCCAAGGCTTGAATAATACGTTCTGCCACATCAAGTTTTGACATATTCGGTAAATTTACAATTTGATCTCCAGGATAAATAAAGGTCACTTCATTCGTATCCACATCAAATCCAGCGTTGGATTTACTCACATCATTAGCCACTAACATATCCAAATTCTTTTTGCGCACTTTTTCTTTTCCATAGGTAATGACATCTTGCGTTTCCGCAGCAAAACCAATTAATTTTTGATGCTCTTTACGGTCCCCTAAGCTTGCTAATATATCCGGATTTTTTACCAACTCTAATGTCATAGTTTCTTGTTTTTTTATTTTATTATCCGCTACTTCAGCTACACGATAGTCCGCCACAGCTGCTGCCATAATCACAGCATCTGCAGAGTCATAGTGACTATCGATAGCCTCTTTCATCTCCGTAGCAGAACGAACTATAATACATTCTACCCCAATCGGTACAGTAAGATCTGTGGGAGCGGACACCAAAATTGTCTTAGCTCCCGCTTGGGCCGCTTTTAGAGCCACTGCATATCCCATCTTTCCACTGGAACGATTCGTAATGTACCGAACTGGATCAATAGCTTCTTGCGTACCACCAGCGCTGACAATCACAGTTTTGCCTTCTAATAGTTCTGTTTTACCTAAATGAAAGTCTACCCAATCCATAATTTTTTGTGGATCAGGTAAACGACCTTTTCCTTCTACCCCACATGCGAGAAGTCCGCTATCTGGTTCTAACACATGGACACCTCTACCACGTAAGGTGCTTAAATTTTCTTGCACAGTTGGATGGGCATACATGTTACTATTCATAGCTGGACATACAAATACTGGAGCCGTTGTGGCCAACAATTGCGTCGATAACATATCATCTGCAATACCATGAGCCATCTTCGCAAGCATATTAGCCGTAGCTGGAGCTACTACATAAGCATCTGCCCAAGTTGCATAGGCAATATGCTCCACATTCCAATCCTGTACGTTTTCAAACATTTCCACGGCCACTTTATGTTTACTAATTTCACCAAACACAAGAGGACTCACAAATTTAGTGGCATTTCTAGTCATTACCACTTTTACTTCTGCTCCCACTTTATATAAACGGCTTACTAACTCCACTGCTTTATAGGCTGCAATTCCTGCTGTTACACCTACTACAATATGCTTACCCTTCAAAGGTCTCACCTTCCTATAGAACTAATTCGATTAACAGACTCTCTTCACTCACCCTATTATACAGTATCTTGCCTAGTAATACATCTATATTTTTCTCTATGAAAGGTCAAGAAACTCCATTTGTAAAAAAGCCGTAACAAATTACGATGTACATAATTTGTCACAGCTTCTTTCTTATGTGTCTTATGAATAAAAAATCCATCAATGATTAGCCTCTATAAAGGCAATGATAGATGAACTACAGTTTTTACTGCTTTTTTCGTATTATCTAATTTTTTAAATCCTAACGTTGTGTATAACTCTTTTGCATTTTCCATACTCGGTAATGTATCTAACAATAATGCTTTATATCCAAATTCACGAGCATCTTCCACTACTAATTTTGCCATATTGGTACCTAACGAGCTATGCCTAAATGCAGGGCGAACGTACAAGCGTTTCATAGCTGCTGTTTTACTATCTACATTGCGTAACGCTACACAACCAGCTGGTTTGTTATCAATGAAAGCAATATACAAAGCTTCTCCTTCACCTTTATATTTGTCCTCCAACCCATGAAACTCCCTCACATTAGCCGATACACCTAAGGATCGTACGTACTCTACAAATAAATCTTTAACTTCATCAATATAATCGTGGCCATTACGAATTTCAAAATTCATAGTATACCTCCTTTTAGTATTACATGAAACTGATATTGTTGGTATTCGACAAGAGTATGAAAACTCCTTTTAATTTCTTTAAAAATTAACTATGAATTATCCCTTGCTTACATAGGCATATAGTACTTTAAGTCGATAGTATCTAACATGGCATTTCTAATACCGTTAAAACTAAAAGTGTATACCATCTATTTTACATACAAAAGACTGTAACAAATTATATCTTGCTACAGTCTAAAGTGAATTATTTATATAATGTTTGACGATTTTCTTGTAATGCTTCTAAAGTGCGTTCTAAATTAGATTCTACATATTTGAACACATCACTAGCGTATTGAATAGAGCTATTTTTAAGTTCTTCGGAGGATTTGTTAGCTTCCGCAATAATATGATTAGCATGCTCTTGAGCTTGTTTCACTAATTCACTTTCTTCTGTCAACTTTTGGATATATTCTTTTGCTTGCTCAATCAAAGCATCTGCTTGTTTTTGACCTTCCGCTACAATGCGATCACGTTCTGCTACAATACGACGAGACTCTTCTAATTCAAGTGGTAAAGATTCTGTTAAGGCATCTACTATACGCATAATTTCTTCTTCTTCAATTAATTTTTTATTTGTCATAATCATATTGTTACTTGTAACAATCAAATTTTCCAACTCTTCTAATAATTTTTCCGTTCTCATAGTCTCCTCCTATTGTTCTTGTACTGTTTTAAATTTATTCTCTAGGGCTTGTTTCACAACAGTAGGCACCAAACCCTCTAATTTACCACCATATTTAGCTAATTCTCGTATACCCGTAGAGCTTACAAAGGCATATTTATTATTAGTCATAATAAATACAGTTTCAATATCATCATCCAAATATTTTGAAAATAAAGCACGCTGAAACTCGTATTCAAAGTCACTTAGTGCACGTAGACCACGGATAATAATATGGCTATCTCTTGATCTGACATAATCATTCAACAAACCAGTTCCAAAATCCACTTCAACATTTGGGATATGTGCTACTGATTGACGAATTAACCGAGCCCGTTCATCCAAGGTAAATAAATACTTTTTATTCGGATTTTCTAAAATCACTATGATTAACTTATCTACTAGTTTACTAGCTCTCTCAAATATATCTATATGTCCATTGGTGACAGGATCAAAACTACCTGGACAAACCCCAATTCTCACGATATAAGCCCCTTTCTACGGTTCTCGACATAAAATGTCAACGCGAGTATACCCAAAGGATAAGGCTTTTACAACCACCCACTTGGGCAATAATTCTAATGTTTCATTCTTATGGCGTTCTATAATTAAAAAGCCATCTTCGGTAAGTAATTGTAACTCTTCCACTAAGACCAACGTTTTTTGAACATACCCTTTTTCGTAAGGAGGATCTGAAAATATCAACTGAAACTGCTTCCCTTGTAACCTTGAAAGTGCCGATTCCATAGTGCATTTCATAATTTCCATGCGGTCTTCTACCTTACAATGTTGTGCATTCTTCCTAATACACGTATCAGTACGCGTATCCACCGCAATAGCATGACTAGCACCACGACTTAAAGATTCAATAGCTAGCGCACCTGTCCCCGAAAATAAATCAAGTACCTGCATCTCAAAAAAGCCTTTACGACTTTGTATGACATTGCAAATGCTTTCACGCACTCGATCTTGCGTAGGTCTAGTATCTATACCTTTCGGAGCTTGTATGGTATGCCCTTTGGCTGTTCCTGAAATGATTCTCATATATTTTACTACCTATACCTGTATATTCTACATGATTTTACTATGTGGTACAATAGATTTTTTATGAAATCTTCCTCATAGTTCATTACTTATTGCAAACTTCTTGTTTTACATCACGCATCATCAACTGCATCAACACTTTCGTAGGAGGAACCTGATGATATAATACCTCATACAGTGCATTCGTGATAGGCATATCAATCCCCTTTGCCTTGGCTAAGTCATAAATGATACGAACAGCAAAAAATCCTTCCACCACCATTTGGGAATGATTGATAATATCTTCCATAGTCTCTCCATCGGCTAACTTTTGACCCGCCCGACGATTTCGACTATGAGGACTCATACATGTAGCGATTAAATCCCCCATTCCTGAAAGTCCTGCATAAGTTTCCGCCTTTGCTCCCATGGCAACGCCAAACTTCGTCATTTCATGAAGTCCACGAGTCAGTAAGGCTGCCAACAAATTATCTCCTAAACACATGCCATGCGCTATACCTGCTGCTAAGGCTATGATGTTCTTTGTAGCCCCCCCTAATTCAACACCGATTACATCTGTATTACCGTACACCCGAAAGCTTGGTCCCCCCAAAGCTTTTTGTAATATACAGATAGCCTCTTCCTGTTGGCTGGCTACCACTGTAGCCGCTGGTAAATTTCGCCCCACTTCTTCCGCATGATTTGGACCAGATAAAATAGCCATCGCTTTCACTAAGCCTTGAACTTCTTCTTCAATAACCAAGGATAATCGCTTTTCACTATCTTTTTCCAATCCTTTAGAGCACCCTACAATAATCATAGATGGTTCTAAATACTGTTTCAACTCCTGTAAAGTACTTCGTACATAACTAGATGGTGTAACTAATAACACTACATCTGCACCTTCCAAGGCAGTTTCGTAAGAATGCTGAAACTCAAGTGAACTCGGTAATACTACCTCTGGTAAATAAGGATTAATCCGATATTCACGTAAATAATTGGCCTTTTCTTCCGTACGGCAATACATAGTCACTTGATGACCTGCCTCTATTCCTTTCAGAGCTAATGCTGTTCCCCAACTGCCAGATCCAATAACTGCAATTTTCATACTTACTCATCCTTTGTAATACGTTTCACAGCTAACTCTTTTCCTTGTAAAAGACGCATAATATTTTCTCTATGACGGAATACAACGAACAACGCCGCTACAGCACCAAAGATAATATACGGCAAAGGTTCAGATAAACAGTACATCACGATAGGCACTAGGGTAGCCGCTACAATGGAGCCTAGGGATACATAAGAAGTAAACTTAACAATAATAGCCCATACAGCAAAGCAAATTAACGCTGCTATTGGTGATAATGCAATGAGCACTCCCAATCCTGTCGCCACTCCTCTACCACCGGAAAACCCAAGAAAAATAGACCAATTATGCCCGATCATAGCGCATAATCCACCTACAATCATCCATTCTGGATTCGGTGAAAACAAGAGTACACCTACAGCACCTTTTCCAGCATCACCTAAGAACACAGGTAAGGCCGCTTTCATACCTAACACTCGATAGGTATTAGTAGCACCAATATTTTTACTACCATATTGGCGCACATCAGTATGGAAAAAGAGCTTTCCAATAATTAACCCTGTTGGAATTGATCCCACTATATACGCCACCAAAACTAATATTGCAATTTCCATAGTTATCATTCTTCATCAGTTCCCTTCTTACCACGAAGTACTAATCGAATCGGAGTACCTTCAAATCCGAAAGATTCACGAAGGCGATTCTCCAAGAAACGCATATAGGAGAAGTGAATTAATTCTGGCTCATTTACAAATAAAATAAACGTAGGAGGTTTTACACTTGCCTGTGTCATATAGTAAATTTTCGGGATCCGTCCTCCACGAGATGGCACTGGGTTGACTGTTTGTGCATCCGATAACAGTTGGTTCAATACACTCGTAGAAATACGCATATGTTGTTGCTCAGATACATATTTAATTAATTCTGCTAAGCGATGAACGCGTTGTTTTGTTAAAGCCGACGCAAACAAGATTGGTGCATACCGCAAGAAAGCCATTTCATCATAAATGTCTTCTGTAAATCGTAAAGTGGTCTTGTCATCTTTTTCAATCAAATCCCATTTATTCACAACGATGACCAAACCTTTACCAGATTCATGGGCATAACCAACAATTTTTTTATCCTGTTCTGTAACCCCATCTGTAGCGTCCAACACTAATACTACAATGTCAGAGCGATCAATGGCTCGAAGTGAACGAACAATACTGTACCGCTCTACCGGTGCATCAATACGGGATTTACGTCGCATGCCCGCTGTATCGATTAATACAAAATCCTGTCCATCATGGCTCCAATGGGTATCGATAGAATCACGTGTTGTACCAGCCACATCACTAACGATAACACGCTCTTGCCCTAACAATGCATTTGTAAGAGAAGATTTACCAACATTAGGACGACCAATCAGTGCAACATGGATTGTATCTTCATCTTCCTCGCTAGCACTTTGTGGAGGGAAATGTTTCACCACATCATCTAGCAAATCACCTAAGTTCATCAAGTTTTTCGCAGAAATACCGATTGGATCGCCAATTCCTAAATTATAAAATTCATAAATATTTGCTTCTTGGTTCACACTGTCAATTTTATTAACTACAAGAATCACAGGCTTACCGCTAGCACGCAATAGATTTGCCACTTCTTCATCAGCAATGGTAATCCCTTGCTTACCATCTACAACAAAAAGGATAACATCCGCTTCTTCAATAGCTAATTGCGCCTGAAAGCGCATCATTTTAGGAATTTCATGACTTTCTGCAGTGATGAACTCAATTCCACCAGTATCGATCATAGTAAATTCTCGTTGTAACCACTCTGCATCGAAATAAATTCTATCTCGTGTTACACCTGGAATATCTTCCACAATAGAAATTCGTTTATTCACAATGGCATTAAATAATGTAGACTTCCCTACATTTGGTCTCCCTACGACCGCAACTAATGGTTTCGACATACTTTCACCTCATATTTCAACTTCCTCACAGGAAGAGTAAGAACACATACTTTATCAACTTATATTGTATCACATAAACGAAAGCAAAAAAAGAACAGTAAGTCCATTGGACCTACTGTTCTTCTATTATGTAGAAATTATTCAGCTTCTTCTTCAGTTGCTACTGGTTCCATTAACTCAGTTAATTTTAAACCTAATTTCTTTTCGTCTTTGTTGAAAGAAATTACTTCTACTTCTACTTCTTGACCGCGGCTCAAGTAATCTTCTACTTTCGCATTGCGTTGTTTAGTCACTTGAGAGATGTGAAGTAAACCTTGGATGTCATCGTTGATAGCAACGAATGCACCGTATTGAACTGTGCGAACTACTTTACCAGTTACTTTATCGCCTACATGGATAGTTTCTTCTGCAACGTCCCATGGGCTTTTGGATAACGCTTTTAAAGATAAAGAGATTTTGCTGTTTTCTTCATCAAAGGATTGTAATTTAACGTCGATTTCTTGACCTACTGCTAACACGTCTTCAACGCGTTTAATTTTTTGCCAAGAGATGTCGGAAATGTGAAGTAAACCTTCGATTCCTCCGATATCAACGAATGCCCCATAAGGCATGATTTTGCGAACAGTACCTTTGTAAGTACCACCAACTTCTACATTTGCTAATGCTTCTTTTAATTTAGCTTGGCGTTCCACTTCAAGTACTTCACGACGGGAAAGAACCAAACGGTTTTTCTTTTCTTCAACTTCAAGTACTTTAGCTTCGAATTCTGTACCTACTAAGTTATCAAGGGATTTCACGAAGTGAATGTCACCTTGGGAAAGTGGAATAAAACCACGTAAAGACTTAACAGTTACGACTAAACCTGCAGGAATTGCATCCACACCTTTACAGATGATTGGCTCATCTTTTTCTTGTGCTTCAATAACATATTGCCAATCTTCATCTTTAGCCAAACGAGTGATAGAAAGATAGATTGGGCTATCTTCTTTGATGTGGTTAAGGATAACAGCTTTGATTTTATCGCCTTCCTTTAATACATCTTTAGCAGAAGCTGGTGTAGGGTATGCCATTTCTTTTCTTTCTAACTGTGCTTCTGTTTTGTAGCCAAAGGATACGTATGCACGTTCGTCATCGATTTGTACAACTTCCCCTTCAATCACATTACCTTTCTTAAATTCTTCTGCTTGCGCTTCTGATGCTGCAAATAATTCTGCAAAATTTTCCATCGTCTGAATGACCTCCTTAATTATCCAGTCTGGTGTCGATGCACCAGCCGTGACTCCTACTGTTGTGACGTCCTTCAACCACGTCATTTGTATTTCAGTAGAAGTTTCTATGTGATATGTAGTACACCCTACATCACGACATACTTCTGCTAATCTAGTCGTGTTGCCAGAGTTCTTCCCACCTACCACGATCATAAGATCCACTTCTTTCGCCAAAGCTACAGCAGAATTTTGACGTTCCTCAGTAGCCTGACAAATTGTCTTGAAGATCTTTTGATCATTAGATTTTTGTTCTAATATTTTTATTATACTTTGAAACTTAAATTGTGAAAAGGTAGTTTGTACTACAACCCCAATTTTTTCCACGAATTGAATATTTTTGGCATCTTCTTCTGTTTCTACAATAATACCTTTATTACCTGCCCACAGATTAATACTCTTTACCTCTGGATGTTTCTTCTCCCCGAGAATGACTAAAGTTAATCCTTCATCCACTACAGACTTTGCATCTCGCTGTGCCTTCTGTACATGTGGACAAGTAGCATCAATCACTGGTAATCCACGTGCTTCTGCCTCTTCATATACTTCTGGTCCAACCCCATGGGAGCGAATGATAATAGTACCTTCTTCTACATCATTCAATTCATTAATGGCATATACACCATTATCCTCTAGTCGGCCTACTACTTGAGGGTTATGAATAATAGGCCCCAATGTATAACTCACATCTTTTGAGTCTGCTGCTTTTTCTGCCATAGTGACAGCACGCTTTACGCCATAGCAAAAGCCACAATTTTCTGCCAATCGTATTGTAAACATAGCATTCCCCTATTTATACTTACCTGCTTTATATTCATCAATCATAGTTTGAATAGCTGTTTTTACCACATGGTTCACCTCTGCAATAGCTTCCACTGTTGCTTTTGCTTTTTCTACGGCAATCGGCTTTCCAATAATAACAGCTACTTCTCCACGAATCATTTTGTCGCTACCGACAATGGCAACCGGTACTACTGGTACACCTGTGCGCAATGCCATCGAAGCTACTCCATCGTGAAAGCGACCTAAGGTGTCACCCTTTTGTCGTGTACCTTCTGGAAAAATACCTAGCATTAAATTATCTTTCAGCAAATTCATAGCATGACGGATAGCTAATTTATCGACTCCACCACGGCGTACCGGAAAAGCTCCTAACCAAGTACAAACTAATTTAGAAATCGGATTTCTAAATAGTTCTTCTTTCGCCATGAAATTCACATGACGTGGCAAGGCAAATCCACATAAAGGGGGATCATTATTGCTCTTATGATTGGGAGAAATGATAACCGGCCCTTCTTTAGGTACATTTTCTTTCCCATATACCTTTGTTCTATACCACCATCCATAAACGATGGTAAATGCAGAACGCCATAAGCATTCAGAAAATTTATCCATGACGGCCTCCTAATTCCGCTTTACGAATTAAGTCGATAAGAGTTTGTACAGTTTCTTCTATACTGAGATGATCCGTTTCTATAACCACGGCATCATCTACACATACAAGAGGAGATTCTTTTCGATTCATATCCATCGTATCTCGCTCTGCTACAGTACGACATACCTCTTCTAGAGAAATGTTCTCGGAATCTTTCAATTCCAACCATCGTCGATGACCACGAGTTTCCACAGAGGCTGTTAAATAGACCTTTAGTTCCGCATTAGGTAACACAACGGAACCAATATCCCTGCCATCTAGAATCACTCCGCCCGCTGAAGCCATATCTCGTTGCATTTCTACCAACTTAGTGCGCACTGCTTTTTGTGCAGCCACTTGAGACACATGACTTGTCACATATTGTGTACGGATTTCCTGAGATACATCACGACCATTTACCAATATCACAAGGCCACTTTCAGTAGCTTGTAATCCCAATTGAATATGAGGTAAAGCTTGTGACACAGCCTCAGCATCGTCAATAGCTACACCCATATCTAATAAAGCCCATGTAATGCCACGGTACATAGCTCCTGTATCAATATATAAATAGCCTAATTTCTTGGCCACTACCTTAGAAATACTGCTTTTACCTGCCCCAGCAGGACCATCAATAGCTACAGAAATTCGACGACTCATATTAGATTCCTCCTTCTGCTGCATGAGTAGCAGCTACATAGGCTGTAGAAAAAGCAACTTGCAGGTTATAGCCCCCTGTGAAAGCATCCACATCCAAGACTTCTCCTGCCATATATAAACCATTCACCAGCTTAGACTGCATCGTTTTGGGATCTACTTCTTTTACAGAAATGCCACCAGCTGTCACAATGGCCTCCGCTATAGGGCGAGGTTTATGTACGGTGAGTCGCATATGTTGTAAGGTATCCACCAGTCGCAAGCGCTCCTCTTTCGTAATATCGTGAATAGCCTTGGTTCCTTCCAATTCTGCTAATTGACATATAACTGGAATTAATTTAGACGGTAATAAACTTTTCAACACATTCACTAATTGCTTATTTTGAGATTCATTAAAATCACGTTGTACTCGCTTATCTAAAACCTCTCGAGATAAAGCTGGTTTTAAATTGATTTCAACGATAATTGGGTTTACTTGTTTCTTTAATAACTTTGTCACTGTATGTGAAGCCGATAAAATAATGGGCCCTGTCACTCCAAAATGGGCAAATAGCATTTCTCCAAATTGCTTTGTTTGCATTTTGTTTTTCGCAAAAATAGAGACTTCTACATTTTTTAAACTCAGCCCCATTAAGTCTTTCACCCAGTGCTCTTTCGTTTCCAAAGGAATTAAGGATGGCCTGAGTTCCACGATGGAATGTCCCACAGAAGAGGCTAATTCATACCCATCTCCAGTGGAGCCAGTCAATGGGTAGGACATCCCTCCTGTAGCGATGATGGCTGCATCGCAATTATAGGTTCCCTTATCTGTAATAACCCCTGTAATAGTACCGTTTTTTACAATTAAATCCTTAACAGTTTCTTCTAAGTGAAGTTGCCCCCCTAATTTACGGTACGTATCTATAAATGCATTACGTACATCTGTAGCTTTATCAGACTCTGGAAATACACGGCCACCTCGCTCAACCTTAGTGGGGACACCCCAACTATTGAGCAAATGAACCATATCTTCATTCGTCCATTGTTGGTACGCACTATATAGAAATTTACCATTTCCAGGCGTTTGCTTAATAAAATCTTCTATAGGAGCCGCATTCGTCACATTACAGCGTCCCTTGCCTGTAATCCCCATTTTAAGGCCCACCATCTTCATTTTTTCAATGATGCGCACAGAGGCACCTAATTGTGCAGCTCGAACGCCAGCCATAAGACCTGCAGCGCCGCCACCGATGACAATAATTCGTTTCATATTCATCCTTATTTTATAGCTTGTAATTGTTTCACTTCTTCACGGGTTAATTTACGAAAAGCCCCACGTTTCAACCCTTTCAAATTCAATCCTGCATAGTTGATGCGTTTCAAATTATGAATAGAGTACCCAAAGTGTTCAAACATACGACGGACTTGACGATTACGCCCTTCATGGATGGTAATTTCTACAGTGGTAAGACCTGTTTTTCCATTGAATCCGTAGTCTGTAATTTCACAAGGCGCCGTCATACCGTCTTCTAATTTGACACCTACTGCTAACTGTTCCAAATGTTCATCAAGCACACGATCTTTTACTTTTACTTCGTAGGTTTTCGTCACACCTTTTGATGGATGGGCTAAGTTTTGCGCCATAGTTCCATCATTTGTCAATAGCAATAATCCTTCTGTATGGTAATCTAATCGACCTACAGGATAAATACGAACTTTTACAGAATTAATATAATCCATGACAGTTTTGCGTCCTTCAGGATCTGTGATGGATGTAATCACCCCTTTTGGCTTGTTAAAAATATAATATTCCAATGCCTCCGGCTCCAATAGTTGTCCATCCACTTTAACGCGGTCCCGTGTAGGATTTACCTTTGCACCCAGTTCTTTTACATATTTACCATTCACAAGTACTTTGCCAGAAGTAATCAATTCTTCTGCTTTTCGTCGTGATGCCACACCACAACGGGCAATATATTTTTGCAAACGTTCTAGTTCCATATTAATCTCCTTCTATATCTATGGATAACCCCGCTGAAAGAGGCATAGACTGTTGCAATTCTTCAATAGAATTGGCACCTACAGTCCTTAAAAAGTTATCCGATGTTCCGTAAATTACAGGACGTCCGATAGTTTCCTTTCGTCCTAACTCTACAATCATGTCACGGGCCAATAATTGTTTTAATACTTTTTCACAGTTCACACCACGAAATTCTTCTACTTCACCTTTTGTGATAGGCTGTTTGAAAGCAATTACAGCCAACGTTTCCATAGCCGCTCCAGATAGCTTTTCATCTCTATGGCGAATTTTAGTAACAAATTCACTGCATTCTTGGGCGCTCACTAGTTCTATGCCCGATGCACTTTTACGAATCCTAATTCCTCGCCGTTCCTGTACTAACCTTTCTTCGTAACCTTTGATAGCTTTTTCAACTTCTGGTGCATAGACTTCAAAAATATCTGCTAATGTATCTATCGTTAAAGGGGTAGCTGCTGCAAATAATACAGCCTCTAACTGCTGAAATTCAATGCTATTCACAGCGCATCTCCTTCTTCTATACCTTCTACAATCACATTATATATATCGTGATTGCCCACTATAATTCGCAATAGTTGACGTTTCATTAACTCTAATAACGCCAAAAATGTAACCACACTTTCTTCCTTCGTCTGTACCGAAGCAAATAAATTTACACAGGGCACTTGTTGATTCCTCGTCGCTAGTAATACATCTTCAATCCCTTGTTCCAATGTATATTCTTCACGTTCCATCATAACTTTGGGAGCTTCTACCTCAGGTCGATCATATCGTTCCTGCACTTTCTGAAAGCATGCCACTAATGCATCCCACTCCACAGTACAAACAAGATCTAATCCCACTTGGCTAAGCTCTTCCGGTCTATTAAATACATAGGATCCATCGGATACACGTTCTTCTAGGAGCTCCGTCAATTCTTTGATGCGTTTAAACTCCACCAATCGATTCACCAATTCGTCTCGTGGATCTTCTGTATCACTTTCATCCTTATGATTTATCTTAGGCAATAAAAGGCGTGACTTAATCTGCAACAACGTAGCTGCCATCACTAAAAACTCACTACTATAGGCAATATCAAATTGATTCCAAGTTTTGAGTATATCCATATATTGTGAGGTGATATGCACAATGGGAATATCGTATATATCAATCTGATTCTTTTCAATCAAATGCAACAAAAGATCCAAAGGACCTTCAAAAATATCCAGTTTAAAATCGTAGGTATTCATGAAAACTCCTTTCTACCAAAAATAAAGGTATGGCTTTCACCACACCTTGTATGAAAAAATTGCATTTCCTATTAGAAACAGTTAGAATAATACATAGACATACCAACGTATGTATCTAATAAGTATTATAAATGAAATGGGCGAAAATTGCTACACCCAGAAAGAGAGGCGACACTATGCATCGTCAAAGATGGAAACAGCTAGGACTGTATACCATCGTGTCCACTATCATCGCAGTGGCACTATTTTACATCTACGAACCAATTACTTTAGGGTTTGACATAGAAGATATACTTACCTTATTCGTTCCTACCATTGTAGGATTAACAGTCTTACAATTGATCATTCGTAGCTCCTTTACAAAAGGATATCTCATTGGTCATGGTATCGTGGGTATCAGTTGGGCATTAACATTCCCGCTCCTATTCCATTGGTCCTATGAAAAGCCTTTTTACTTCTACGAATTCGCCAACGATTTTTTATTTGGTCTAGTCTTATTCTGTGGTCTTAGTGTCACCCACTATTGGCTACTACAATGGGGAAAGGCAAAACGTATTTGGTCTGCTCTATACAGCATCCTTGACGTAGTATTGCTCCTCATCCCAGTTGGTCAAATCGGGTACTATCTATCCACTTGGCATTGTATTACTCCTGCCACTATGATGGCATTGTATCAAACCAACCCCGAGGAAGCCTTAGGATTTGTAAAAAATATTATCGGCGTAGGTGGCATCGGAGGGGCTATCATAGGTATCGCTATCATATTTGGTCTTTTATACTTTGCCAATGTAAAAGCTCAAACGAACGATGAGCCTACTGTGTTCTATTCCTCTTTCTTTCAGCGATATCAAGATGATATAAAATGGATTCTATCCATCGCCCTCATCGTGTATGGTGGATATTACCTTTTCCCTCGTACAGATATTGTCAGCAATTGGCTAGAAGTTCGAGCCTATATGAAAGAGTTGCAATCTTATAATGATAAGCATGTTAGTGTATTTAACAATTTACAATTAAGCACTACCGAAACAGCGGCGCAAAAAACTCCAGGTACTGTCATCTTAGTCATTGGAGAATCTTCTTCTAGAGATTACATGAAAATGTATACTCCTGACTTCCCTTACGATGATACTCCATGGCAAGGTTCCCTGTATCAAAATCCAAACTTCAATGTCTTTAAACACGCTTACTCTTCCTATGTGCAGACTGTACCAACCTTGGAAAGAGCCTTAACAGAGCGCAATCAATATGACGACAAACCATTCTTTGATGCCACAACCATTATCGATGTAGCAAAAAAAGCTGGATATCACACCTCTTGGTTATCTAACCAAGGTGTATATGGTGAATACGATACAGCTATCTCTCTCATTGCAAAAGCAAGTGATACGCCCCGTTGGGCTCATGAATCCTATGCCTTCTCTGATCAATATGATGGCGCTTTGTTACCACTTTTAAAAGACGTACCAAAGAACCAAAATAATTTCATCGTCATCCATATTATGGGTAGTCATATCTACTACAACGATAGATATCCTCACGAGTTCAGCAAATGGAAACAAGGTCCAAACCCTGAAGGAATTGAAGCCTATGCCAATAGCCAACTATATACTGATTGGCTGTTACAAGAAATTTACACCTATGCTAAGGATAACTTAAACTTACAAGCCATGGTCTATTTCTCTGACCACGGAGAAAATATTAAAACATCTCACAATCCAGACATTTTCAACTTTGGAATGACACGGATACCAATGTGGGTGTACTTATCTCCTACATATCGTAATGCGTATCCAGAAACAGCAATTACCCTAAGCAATCATGAACAACAATATTTCACCAATGACTTATTATATGATATGCTAGTAGGCATCATACATGCTCCATCTGGTAACTATGATGTAACACGAGATTTCTCCAATAAAGCCTATCGCTTTAATGTCAATAACTTAACTACAATGTTAGGTACACAACCGTTGTCCTTAGATCCTGAGGCGAAATAAACTACTACAAGCACAAAACAGGCACCAGCTATTGCGTTGGTGCCTGTTTCATATCTATTTTTTATTTAAACAAAGTATAAATTTCTAATTATCTTTTTATATTTTCTTAAATGCTCGTAAAGCCTTATTCTATGTGCTTTCGAGTATTTTTACTGTAGGAAGATACTTCACGTTTCTTTGCATATTTCCTCATGTCTTAGCTGTCAGAAGTGGTAAATAAGTAGTAAATTCATTTGTACTACTAAGCAACAAGACGCTCCTGTTGCTTCTCTTTATTCAAGCGTTTCATTTCTGCCATTGCAGAATCGAATGTTGCATGTGCGTAATAGTTCAGCGTCATGGCTATATTAGCATGTCCCATAATGTACTGTAATGCCTTTGGATTCATTCCTGCATTTGCATAGTTGGTACAGAATGTATGTCGCAAACTATGTGGAGTGATGTGTGGCAATTTATCCTCGTTATACTTATTGTATTTCTTAACAAGACCTTTCATCATGCCGTTGTAATCACTTGCCACTTTTGGATAGTTCTTTCTATTAAGAAAGAGAAAATCACTATATCCATCAATCTCAACACGCTTATCATTCTTTCGATTCGCTAACACTCGCTTAAATGCTTGATAGGCTTCTTCAACCATAGGAACTTGACGTTCGCCACTTTTGGTCTTTGGTGTTTCAATGTAGTACCCAATTTCAGTATCTCTCAATAGCTGATGGTCTATATTGACAAGACGATTCTCAAAATCTAAATCTGGAAGTGTCAAACCACCAAACTCTGAAATACGAAGACCTGTTTTTAAGAGTATCAGAATTTCATCATAATTTTTGCTGTAGGTTTTATCAGCTTTTGCAAAGGCTAACAGTTTTTCTTCCTGTTCTTCTGTTAGTACGGTCTTAGGGACAGTATCATCATCAAGAACTGCTTTCAGTTGAAAGTCAAATGGATTCTTCCGAACACAATCATCTTGTATAGCAATATAGAATGAAGCCTTTAAAGAACGTTTGTAGTTATTGATGGTTTGATAAGCATAACCATTTTCACTCATTCTAATAGCCCATTCTTTAGCGTCTGATGGCTTAATACTGTCAATACTTCTTACACCTAACTTGTCTTTCTTCAAAATATCCATAAGATATTTGCGTCCAGTTTCAGTGTTTTTTCTAACCTTTGGTCTTTGAGCGTTCTGTTTTGCGTAAAGCTGGCAGAGTGTCATTTTCTTTCCTACAACATCAATACCATCATGAATGTCTTTCTGTAACTCTGCGATTTTCTCTCTAAGTGAGATACAATCACGCTTTCCTGCTGGTACTCGGTCTGTAGCCACAAGTTTCCACGAGTAAACAAATTGCGGTTCTCCAAATGAATCTATATATTTGTATAAGTATCTTCCGTCTTTTCGTTGGCTCTCTCCAGTCTTTAAGATTCGACCTTTATTGTCACGTCTTTTTTCTGACATGGCATTTGCTCCTTTCCTTTATGGAAAGAGCCTTGATACGACTTAATACTATTTTATCATATACAAGACCCTTTGGCGACGCTAGATTGCGTCCAATGTATCTATAATTTTTTCAAATTGTTTTCGTTTAATCTGAATACGATTGCCATTCATAATCAGCCAATTTGCATTTTTATTTTCCTCTGCCAAGCGTCGTAGCTTGTTTTCGCCAATACGAAAATATTTTGACGCTTCTTCAATGGTTAGGGTATAACGTTCCCAAATAGGAATGTCAGTCTGCTTCATAAAATCCTCCTTTCCAAATCACTTATTTGGATTTCATAAAAGTTGTTTTACCAGCAATCGAACAGCTTTAGCAAAGCTCACGGGAGTTCCACCCCTGCATGGTTCTCATGTAGCCATACTCATTGCCTGCGACGGTTTTATCACGCTCGGACTATTGACTGTATGGGAGTATCATTATCACGATAAGAATGTCGTTGCAGGCAATCCTGCTAAAGATTGCTTCTCGGATCACTAACATGAATCGCTCGCTATCTTTATAAGATAGGTCATGGCGGTTAGTTCCGTTGGCTCTTTTCTTATCGAAACGTATTCGATTACTTTTATTCAGTTTTCAAAGAACAATGGCTCGTTAGCCTATCAAAACACATTGAAAGCTCAATATGCTTTGGTGGAATAACAAACCTCCCTGTTCGGGAAGCGTGGAATGGTTTAGCACGCTTCCACGAAAGGAGAGAGGATATTACTTAATTTCAAATGACAAAATCTTTGTAATCAGTCTGGTTTCCATTCTTCCACGTAAGACTTCATCAACGACCATACTTTGATTGCCATATTCATCTTTCATAAGTCGTAGGGAACGCTTCGTTATGTACCCTCTGTAATGATGTAGAATCTGGTTAATCGCTTCGGTATCGCCATCTGTTGCCTTTACAATGAGAGGAAAGGGAATCATAGGATATTGTGTTTTCATTCTTCAAATTCCTCCATAAACTTTTTAATTAAGGCTAGTCCACTGGTTCTATGCCGATAGACAGTAGAACGTTTCAATTTCAACAGGTCTGCAATTTCTGAATCGCTCATGTCCATAAAGTAAAACAGCAGTAGAATTTCACGTTTCTTGTCTGGCAACTCACGTAATGCTTCACTCAACAAATCATTTTCAACGCCTACTGATAACCCATTGAGTGTAAAAATCTGAAAGTCAGTTGAATAGTTATCTGTTGTCGCAAACTGGCTAACAAGATAATCGCCAACATCCGAAAAGGACACCTCACGCTTTGCAATCCTTGAAAGATAAAGCATATAATTCTTTCGCTCGTCTTCCATAGCACGTTTACAGATATAGTCAAACTGATTTTCTATTGTGGTCTGAAAAGAAGATGGTTTCATGTTTCTCACCCCCTTTCTGTCTAGGAAAGGAAGTGAGCCTTGCTCGTTTATCTCCTTTCACTCTTAGTCCCAATGTGAAAGGGGGATTTGTTGCATTACTGATAAATAAACTTTGTAAAAAAGTTCTGAATAGCCAAAAAAGCATATAAACAGATTTATTTCTCTGTTTACATGCTTCTGTTATTCTATCTATATGATTTATAAAACCACATTGGTGGACGTACTTATCTATTGCAGATAGACGACTTTTTTTGACAAGAACCCAATGTAAGGAAATTTATTGTATATGATGTACTTCATGGCGACGTTGACCTCCAACAAACCGCCATTTGGAAGTAATATACAATATTTTAACAGCGTAAATAGCACTACCATATAACGGTTTTTTTTATTGGCGTTTAGTAGTGCTTTTTATTAAATATAAACCTATAAACCATATAACACGTTTTTCTATACCTGTTTTTAATTCAGTAGGAACAATAAAATGTATAGAGGTGGTCTACTATGCGTAAAAAAGAAGATAAATATGATTTTAGAGCCTTTGGTTTAGCCATTAAAGAAGCTCGATTGAAACGAGGTTTAACTCGTGAACAAGTGGGAGCATTGATTGAAATTGACCCACGGTACTTAACTAATATTGAAAATAAAGGGCAACACCCCAGCATACAAGTTCTTTATGACCTTGTATCGTTACTTCATGTTTCCGTTGATGAATTTTTCTTACCTGCTAATAACTTGGTAAAAAGCACCCGACGATTACAGATAGAGAAATACATGGATAGCTTTACAGACAAAGAACTATCCTTAATGGAATCTTTAGCCAGCGGTATCAACGAAGCAAGAAACATCGAAGACTAATTAAAAGAATCCATACATAACGGAAAGAGCCGATAAAATGAGATTGTATTAATCTCATTTTATCGGCTCTGCGTCTTTGCGTCTGGCTCTGTAATCACAGTTACTTTGAACTGCTTTATTTCAATTAAATTTTCTTGTCTGCATTTCGGACAATAGAGGGGGAATTTTTTAATTCAGTATCTTCCCTTATCTTTAATCGTGTTTTATTTCCACATACAGGACACAATATCCACTTGTAGTTTATAATAACTATCTCCTCCTTTACACTTTAATTCAAATCTTTATTAAAAAATATTTCATCTTATTTAACAAGAAACCATATTTATATAACAACATAAAATACACTAAGTTATTTTATTGAACATATATCGTACTTTATCTATCCGACTATTTGGACGACGGGGCTGGCAAACAGGTTCACCGGTAGTAACATGGTACCCTTTTAACTCTGTTAAACAAACACTACGTCCATTTGTAAAGAAAGTTAAATCACTACGATATTCTTGAATACACCGAGCAGGGATTTCTCCACTAAGAATGACCTCATTATTTTTCAATTGAGTGTCTACGATGTTCGCACAATATTTAGGAGCATCGTTGTATGCTCGTGAAAGATATTCCTGTGGCGCATAAATTTTAAAACTAAGATATGGCTCTAACAATTCTGTTCCAGCTTTTTTTAAGACTTGTTCCAATACAATAGGAGCAAGCATCCGAAAATCTGCTGGGGTACTAACAGGGCTATAGTATAAGCCATACTTAAAACAGATTTTACAGTCCGTCACATTCCAACCATACAATCCTTGTTCACAGCCATAGCGTATCCCCTCCATAACTGCATTTTGAAACGATTGATTTAAGCATCCAAGAGAAACCGAGCTCTCATACTGCATTCCACTTCCCAACGGAAGCGGTGATACAGATAAACCAATGGAAGCCCAGAAAGGATTTGGCGGCACTTCGATGTGAATGGTATATTCTGCATTTTTTAACGGTCTCTCCATATAAATGACTGTAGGCTCTTTTAGTTCTATCTCCACATGATACTTTTCTTGCAACAGTGCACTAATCACTTCCATTTGTACTTTCCCTAAGAAAGAAAGTATAATTTCATGTGTCGTAGAATCCACGTAATATCGTAGAAGCGGATCACTATCTGAGATTTCCAAAAGGGCATCAAGCAACATTTCTCTCTGTTCAGGTTTACTCGGTTCAACAGTTGTTTGTAGTAGAGGGTGCGGATTTTCAATCTTTTTTCTCTGTGGCAATAGTTTTGTATCTCCAAGAACACTATTTAACTTCAAAAACTCATTTTGCAAAATAACAATTTCTCCAGAATAAGCTCTATCAATCTTACATAATTCACCATTTATTGAAGTATACATTTCTGTAACTTTTATTTTTTCTTTTTCTGATACTCTAACCGAATCTCGTAAATGTAGTACTCCACTATAAAGGCGTATATATGCAAGACGTTGTCTTTTTTTTGTATATTCAATTTTGAAAACATTTCCGCAAAGTTCAGACGGACCTCGATGTGTTGATGAATAAAATTTATTAGTAATAACTTCTATAAGGTTATCAATCCCTATATTACTTTTTGCACTTCCATGATAAAGAGGGAACAGAGAACAATTCTGAAATCTTATGCTTTCCTCTTGTTCGAGTTCCAATGCTTCTAATGATTTACCGGACATATATTTCTCTAAAAGGTAATCGTTTCCCTCTATTACCGTATCCCATTGTTCAGATTCGGTAAAGTTCGTCACACACATATTAGGATACAGTTCTACCTTCTGTTTGATTACAATTTCGGCAGAAAGTTTCTCTTTAATATCCTGATAAACCGTTGATAAATCAATTCCATTTTGGTCAATCTTATTGATAAAAAAGATTGTGGGAATCCCCATTTTCCTAAGTGCATGAAATAATATACGAGTTTGTGCTTGTACGCCATCTTTTGCAGAAATCAGTAGAATTGCCCCATCTAAAACTGATAATGAACGATATACTTCTGCTAAGAAATCCATATGTCCTGGCGTGTCTATGATGTTCACCTTCGTATTTTCCCACTGAAAAGAGGTTATTCCTGTCTGAATTGTAATTCCTCTCTGACGTTCTAAAAGCGTATTATCCGTCCTCGTTGTACCTTTGTCCACGCTTCCTAATTCTGTAATCGCTCCACTGTTATATAATAAGCTTTCTGTTAAGGTAGTTTTTCCCGCATCAACATGAGCTAAAACTCCAATATTAATAATTTTCATGTGATTTTCCTCCATTCAAAAGCCCAAAAGGGCATAAAAATCCCAGTGATAAATACTCTTATCACTGGGATTTTTATGCATAACCATAGGCATACAAAGCATACAGATATTCTCCGGATACTTTAGAATCACATGATAAAGGTATTCTTAAACTGGGTACAAAAAACTAAGCCCTCCTAAAAAAGGACATCCAATTATTTGTTCCCACTATCAAATTGACAGTTTATTTAAGAATACCTTGCCGCATATTTATTAACTCCTTTTAAATAGATACTTAAATAATAGCACGTAAGAGCATATTTGTAAAGGAATCTCCAATTTTTTATCAAAGAGAGTACGTGATTACAAAATAGCTGTAATAATGTACCAATATTTGTTATTCTATAATCTTCCAATTACTCCCGTTCTTTTCAAGTACCAAATCAAATTGAGATACCTGCGTTGCTTTGGTCTGCTGGTCGATATACTCCACTGTCAGCGATACCGTGACTTGATTATCCTTACGATTGTGAATAGGATTTACCAGTTCTTGAAAGATGTACTCTTTTCCGATTGGTTTTAATATCCCGTCATTCACATAGTAGGAAAGTTCACTGGCTGTCGCTGTAGGATAGAGCTTGAAGAACGTCGTTAAAAACTCATTGATTTCATTGGTTGTAATGGAATCAACCGTCCCCTCACTTTCAATGGCTTTTGGTTTATAACTTGATTTCTTAGGTATGTTGGTAATGGTCGGATTCTTAACCAGTACCATATTTCCAGAACCATCTACATAGACACTCACTATATAAGCAGAGTGGACGGTCTTTGTATTTTCTCCCTCTGTAATGAGCTGGTCTACACTGTAGGTTACATTAAACTCATTGTCGCCAGTTGGCTCTACCGTCCATATCTGAAATCCTCTTACAGAAGACGATACAGGAATATCTTTGCGTACTGTATCAACATTGAGAGCTTGAAGTTCATCTGTCAGATAGCCTTTTAGACTTTCCATTCGATTATCAATGGACTTATCGGATTGCTCCCATGAATAGTAGACTTTCGCAAAGTTCTCTACAAAATTTTCTACATGATGAGTATCAACGTATTCCTTTTCTATGATAGTTGTTTCGTGAATAGTATGAGTATCTATAGCTGTAAAGTGCTTGAATATCGCAAAGCTGAAACTAAGCCCTAAAAGTACCCACAAGGCAATCACAACCTTTTTATGAGGATTGACCTTATAGACACGAGGTTTCTTTTCCTTTGGTATCTGTTTTTCTTTATTCTGATTTTTTCTAAATTTCATCATTAAATCTTCCTTTCTCATTGTTTGATTCGTCCTGCTCCCACTAAATGCTGTTGCCAGTAGGGGCTTGTTAAGTCGGCATAACCGATTGGGTCGCCTGCATGAAACATACGGTTATTGCCAAGGTATATCCCAACATGAGTAATATAAGAGCCAGCGTTATAGGTAGAATGAAAGAAAACCAAATCGCCAGCTTGTGCTTCCGATAGTGGGATATGCTGGGTCACATCATATTGCTGTTGTGCGGTTCGTGGTAAGTTAATTCCAGCTTTTCCATACGTCCATTGTGTCAGTCCGCTACAATCAAAAGAAGTAGTCGGGGAAGCTCCACCGTAAACGTATCGCCAGCCCTCATATTTCAGTGCTTCGTCCATGATGGCTTGTACCGTATCATCATCAAACTCTGTTGTGACAAGATACTGCGTTACCAGTTGCACATAAAACATATTGCCATAGTTGTATCGCCAGCCCCCATTGATAGGTATGGCTATGGGATTGGGGTAAGACACTTTTTCGCCACCTGAATACTCTTTTGAGAAACTTTGAGCCAGTTCAAAGGTATATTTATTTCCACGATTAGCCACATACCCTAAGAAACCACCACCATAATTGTAGGACTGGATAACCGATTCTAAATCTACACTGAGCCTTTCGCTACTGGCTAATAATTCACTGAAATACTTCACACCTTGCTTAATGGATTCTTCTGTACTCAATGAATTAGGTGGAAGACCGAGGGATTCCGAGGACTGCATAACATCTTCTGCTGTACCACCCGATTCCACCTGTATAATCGCAAGAAGTATATTGACGTATTCTTCAATTCCATATTCTTTGGCAACTTTTTCTACCATAGGCTTATGAGCCAGCACTTCTGCGGAAACATCCACACCGCCATAGTGAATGTTGGAAAAACCGCCATCTTGTTCATCTGAAAATAAAATGGCGACAAACAGAAGCAGTGAGAAGACCATCAAGAATAATCCCGAACCACCAATCACTAAAGTTTTCAACTTCATGGTTTCTTACCGACTTTCTTAATGGTGGCGGTTTTGATTGGTGGTCTACTTCTTGTATTTTGTAGTGGTACTCTTTGAACAGTAGACGGACGTTCTTTTGTGATTGGACGTTGTGAAGTTCTATCTGCTGTAGTGGTTGAAGTTGCTGGCTTTTGAACGGTTTTTTCTTGAACGGTATTGCCTTGGCGTTCCACTTTTGGACTTGAAAAATCGGACTTAACTGCTGGACGCTCTTGTTTGGCTTGTTGAGATTCCTTATATGAAGTCTGAATATTAGACTGTTTTGAGGTCTGTTCATCATGATATTGTTCTTGTCTTGTAGTCGGTCTTTCATGAACAGAAGAAGCAGGCTGTTTTTTCTGTTTGACCTGTTCCATTTCAGAGCGACGCTTCGCAATGGTTTTTCGCCTTTGTTCCTGCTGTTCCTTGCGTCCACTGGCTCTGTCCGCTTTGGTTTGAGAAATACTACTGGTTAAATCACGGACATTCTCTTTTACTTTGGATTTTCCTTGATATACTGCATATCTTGCATTGGTCGGCAAATCTTTAACCTGTTCTTTCAAACCACTAGCAGTGTCTACCATTCTGTCTTTGGTATCAGCTACTGTACCGATGGTTTGACCGATACGTTTTCCAAGTGTTGATTTTTCCTTTCCGTCTGGTCGGGAGTGATCTGCTTGTGTCCTTGCAGAACTCCCCGAACCCGACTGTCCTTTTTTACCTGTAACAATGGCAGACCCAGCCCCTAGAGTAGTCATGGAACGTCCAAGTTTCCGCTGTAGACGGTGCATGTGAGCGTGCATAAGCATACGAGGTTTTCTCATCACACGACTTCCCACACTTTGAGAATCGTTACTCTGTAGAGAAAACATACTCATTAAATCGCCCAGCTTGAAGTAGATTCCTGCAAAGGTCACAATCTGTAGAAAAGCAATCAAAAAGAACGGATAACCAGCCGATAAGGTATAGAGCATGGTTGAAATACTAAATGCTGTCGTAATAATCAATGTGATTCCAGCTCGTGTCAAAATGGTATTAAAGAGCTTTGTTATGGCTCGTTTTGACATACCATCAAATGATGGAATCATGCTTAAAATAAAGCTCACAGGCAGAAACATAGCATAGATGATAAAAAGTACCTGCGAGAAAATCATGATTCCTGTTAATAGGAATACAAATATGGAAATCCCAATATTGAAGACAAATAGGAAGAAGACTGTACCTAAACGGTTAATGGTCTTTGTAATGGTTAGATTGGTATTGCTTCTGTCTTCAATTTCTTCCGCAACAATTTTTTCTCTATCTTCGCCATTGTTGGAATCTGGGCTGGTGGAGAGCAGGCTTTCCACACGGTCAATACCGATACTTTCAATGTCTGAACTGTTGTATTGAAGCAGTAGCCACGGTTGCTGAACCTGTATGGAAAACAGGCTATCTCTGATTAAGTCCACGCTGTCCTTGCCTTGACTATCGGAATGGGGCATGACAATCTTCGTGCCAAGTGATAAACTGGCATTACTGATGTCTGATGAAAAGTCATTGATTTTTTTAATGTAGTCGGGAGCGTAGGCAATAAAGGAAGCCGATAGGATAAACACCAGCACAAAATTCATAATGGCATGAATTGCCTTTGTGGTTTCTCTCTTTATCAGTCCCGTATAGGCAACATAAACCCCAAGAACCAAAATCAAGAGTAAGAGGAATCCAACATAGAAACCCTCTGTTGAAAATCCGTTTGCACTCACACCAGCTAAGGTCTGCATATTCTTACCAATGGAATCTGCTGTAGCGGAAATGAAGTCTAAGGAATAGGCTTCCTGTACTAAGTAACCTGTCGCATTGGAAACATACAAACTGATTGTCCAAATAAAATTGGTAATGGCATATAGTCCATACATGACCTGTTTTCCAATCCCGTCCGACCAGTTCCACGGAAGCCAGCCCCAGCTATTATCCACATAAAAATCCAGTTGATAGTTTTCAAGTGGGTATCGGCTGTATTCATTTGCCACATTGACCGTATCATCTACCAAGCCCGCAGCTTGAACCACCGTTCCCAGCATGGCTAAAAGAAAAATGGCAATCACAAGTGTGAAAGCCACTGTCATTGCCACTTTACCTAGACGTTTCAGCGTCCAGTTTGATTTTATTCTGTTTACTATTGATGGTTTCACATTTACACCTCTTTTCGCACAGGTGGTCTGGTATCAAAGGCATGGAGCAGTTCTTCAAATACAGGGTGGAACTGTATCACACCGACACGACCATATAAATCACTGATAAGGCATTGCCCGTTTTCCAAATCACGCAATCGCTTCTGATTGTTTTCGTCCTCTGGGTCTACACCAAAAAAGGCTAAGGTCTTTTTAATCTCGTTAAGGTCAGTGGAACGAAATGCAAATTTTAAGCCGAGGTTATTTTTCAGTTTTTCATCTAAGAGGTCGTCTGTATTTTGGGTCACGAAATATACCCCAGCGTTCATAGCACGACCAGCCCGAACCAGCTTCATAGATAGTGTTTTTCCTTGTGCTACCTGTAAAAAGCTCCATGCTTCGTCTAAATCTACAATCTTGAAAATGCTTCGGTCTGTATGGATAAAGTCTAAAGCAAAGGTACTAATGACAATCAGCATAGCAACGGATAAAAGCTCCATAGTGGTATATTCCTCAAAGGAAGTTTCCTTGTCGGGAAGTACCAAGTCCGCAACCTGTATAATGTTCAGTTGTTTTTCTAAGCTGATAGACTGCTCCACATAACCATTACTGAATAATAAATGTGCAAAGTCATAGTCTGTAAAACTTTCGATATGGTCGGCTATACTGGTACTTAGTGGCGTATTCTCAACCCGTAATTCCTCAATCACTTTCATCAACCCTCGTACTTCACTATTGGTTACTGCACGAATGGCTTTTCTAAGGATTGGGAAGCGTTCCCCATCACGAGAGGAAATCCCCGTAAGGAATGTCAGAATATCAATAGCCAGTGATTCAGAATCTTTGGGATTTTTCATAATCACATAAGGGTCAAGTAAGCCTTTGTTTTTCTCATCAGAAGTCAGAGTGACGATATTGATTTCATGGGAAATCTCTGGCAAGGTTTCTTTCCATCTGCCACGTTCTGCTTTTGGGTCTACAATCACTGCTTGTGCCCCATAAAGCACCGCATAATAGACGATAAGGTTATTCGCAAAGGATTTACCACCACCCAGCGAACCAACAAAAGCCGACGCTAACGCATTGGTTACTGAACCCTTAACCCCTTGACTGGCAAGAGCAGGTTTCAGATAGACATTGCGTCCAGTATCTAAGCTGTAGCCAACATAAATCCCCTCATTTTCCCCCAGCATTTGAGTAGCACCAAAACCTAAACCAGCGAGGAAATCAGAGGTCACGTATTGAATATAATCATTCATATAACGCTTGCTGGCAGGTAAAAATTCTTCATGTAAGCCGAGCATATCCCCAAATGGTCGTACCAGTTTTACGCTTAAATCGTCATAAAAATCTTTCACTTCATTACAACGACGTTTGAGTTCGTCAAGATCATTTGCTGATACCCTTACCACATAAGACAGCTTGTACATAGATTCCTTGCTTTGGTCTAAATTGGTTTCCAGCTCATTCACACTTTCCAGAGCTTCCGCCACATTGGAGCTGGTTTCATTATCACTTTGCCAAGCGTGGTTATCCAAGTCTTTCAGTTCTTTCTTTTTATTGCGGACAGTAGATAGGGCTTTACGATTCGCTACAATTTCCACATTCATTGACGTATCAATCGGGAATGTAAATTGCTGTTGCTGGTAGTAGAAGATTTCAGAGGACGGGAAGTCCAGTTCTCCGACAATGCTGTTAATGGTAAAGTAAGCTACATAGACGGTTTCATCTTCCTGCTGGATTTTCAAATATCGCTGTTTTTCTTCCACCAAACAGCGAGTAGGCTTAATCAAGTCATAGTATTTAATCAGCGTTTCATTATCCAGCTTTTTCTTTGATAGATGGTACTCATACTCTTCATAGGCAGTGCCTGTCTGTCCGTAAAGGTGTTCAATCAGATAGCCGAAGTCGTCCTTATCTAACCTGCGGATTTTGAAACGACGAGAGATTTTATTTTCTAAGAGCTTTTCCATCTTCTGAAAACGCAGGATTTCATCATTACTCATACTAACAAAATCGCCCATCAGCTTATGGTTCACATCATAGACAAAATCAGACAAAGCATTTTTTGCTTCAACGGTAAGACTTTTCATAGAAAACTCCTGATCGTTGAGAAGCAACTTAAAGCCGATAAAGAAACGGTAGTTCACTTGATTTTCGCCAATCATGGATATTAAAGCGTCTGTCTGTTGGTCGATTTTGTCATAGGCAACCGCTTTGAGCTTGCCAGTGACTTCATTTTTGGAACGCTCTTGTGCAGAACGTATGCTGGATTCTGTACTGATTTGTAAAGCATGAATTTTGCCATCACGATTTTGTGCGATAAGCTGTCTGAAAGAATCATGCACTTGTATTTTCTGTTCTGGACTTAGAAATGAGTAATTGTAAGGAACAAGCTCATAGTAAGCATAACATTCCCCGTCTTTATTCCAGACGAGATTGTTTTCAATGTATTTAATTGGATATGCCATAAAATTCACTCCTAACTGCTGTAATGGCTTCTTGTGGCTGGTTTCTGCCAAGCGTTACTTTTTTTCCTGCATAGGTCAGCTTTGGTCGCAGTGCATAAGCAATGACAGACTTCAAAAATCCATAAGGCTTTTTACCATCAAAAGTTTTTGTAGACATAAACCATGTGAAAGCCACAGGAATCCCAAAGTATTTGAGAAATGCTCCCTCTATCATGGAAAGAGGGGGCAAGTTGCCAAGTATCATCACTGCAAAGAGTGACACGACAAACCATGTCATTTGCGTAAAGGTTATGGGAAACGGAAGTCTAAAATCATTGATAGAATACAGTACCTTTTCCACAGACCAGATACTGGTATAGCTTCGTATTTTCTTCATGTAATCAATCCTTTCATAAAAAATAGGGGTAGCTGATTGAGCCACCCCGTAAAATAGAAAATCTGCCAGTAGTAATGTACCGACAGATTTAATAGACGATTTCAAAAATCCCATGATTGGTTGAGATAAACGTTCCTGAAAGGTCTAAATCCCGACCATAGGCTTGATAATCAATATAGTTTTGAAGACTAGCTGGTACTTCGCCTAAAGCACCCGTTTCTTCAATGTAGTAGCGTGCCACGTCATACATATCATCACAATCGGAATGAATGATAATATCCTCTTGATGTTCGCTTAGTTCTTCAATGCTTGAAAAATGAGTGAGCAGAGCAGATAGCTCCGATTGTAATTCTTCGGGTAATTCCGATACCATTTCCCATAGTCGATTGAGTTCGCCAATGGAAGTGTATTCGTCAACCGTAAAGGGTAACTCGTAGTCATGAATGGCGTATTCCTCATATTCATCATTCAAGCCGATTTTCTCTTTGACTTCCTCAAAGTCAATGGGAAAGGTAAACCACGCACCGACCAATTCGCCCTCATTGTATTTGCCTAAATTCGCAATATAGACTTGCATATCGTCCATATATTCACGTCCTTTCTTTGTAGAGATTCAAAAATCCCTACCGCACTTCGTTTGGTGTACCATTCCTTTGCGGAACATAAGAAAACCACTTATATTCCACAAAAGAACGGTTTTATTTAAGCACCAATAATGCGATTGAATAGCTCTAGTAAAATGTCTTTTACTCCAGCAGCGTTGAAGACTAAGCCAACCGCAATAATCGCAATAATTAAAAAGCCAATCAGTTTGCTAAACTCACGCTTGAAGCCAAGATACAAGCCAATCACAACGATTGCTAAAAGCACCAGTGATTGAGCGTTTGATAGAAACCAGTTATAAAGGTTTTGTCCAAAATTCATAAAAATGTTCTCCTCTCTATATTCAATGAATTTGTATTTGAGTTATTTTTTTGGGGTATACACTTTCTGGTATGGATAGAGATTCCATGCCAGATTTTTTTATACAAAAAAGAGGACATTTGCTGTCCCCTCGTTATACAATCAATTCACCACAAAAATCATGAAAGAAGGTTAAACAAATGTCCCATAATGATTCTATCCTAAATATTCTTGGAATTAAAGATAAAAATATTAAAATTATTTCTGTTGAAGAAGCTGAACACAACAACGATTCTGTTAAAGAGTATATAACGCTAATAACAGCTACTCTTTCTTATCCGATTAATCGTTGTCGTAACTGTGGCTTTCCCACAGTTAATAAGGATGGCTTTCGCAAAACTCATGTACGACTGGCAAGTTTAAATGGGAGAAGATATGAACTAGAGCTTCGTAAACAACGCTATAAATGTAAATCATGCCATACTACTTTTGGTGCTATTACTAATTTAACCAAAGAAAATCAAACCTTATCCAGTGATCTCAAAAATCAAATCATGCTTTTAGCTCGTAAAGGCTTATCTGGTCAGCTTATTGCTGAAATGTGTCACTGCTCTCCTAGCAGTGTTCGTCGAACAATCTTAGAGCGCATGGAACCACACTATCGTGTGGCTAAGTTGCCTAAGCATCTATGTTTTGACGAGTTTCGTTCAATTAAGTCTGTGATGTCCTTTATCTGTTGTGACGCTGAAACCCACCAAATTGTCACAAAGTTACAGGATCGTCTATCACCTACCATTGTTGATTATTTTGAAAGTCGTTATTCAAAAGCCGAACGCGAATGCGTTCAATCAGTTGTAATTGATTTAAATGCTCAATATCAAAGTTTTATCTATCGCCTTTTCCCTAATGCCAATATCATTATTGATCGCTTCCACCTTGTACAATTAGCTGGTCGCGCTTTGGACAATTGTCGTATCTCTATCCTAAAGCAACTTGATAAACAGAGCCAAGAATATAAAATTATGAAGTCACATTGGAAGCTATTCCATAAAAAAGCTGAAGATCTTCACCCTGAAGAAGTAGTTTTTCTTCGCGGCGTTAAACAATATATGACTCGCCAAAATGCTGTTGATCTCATTACTAGTAAATTTTCCAAGTTCGCTGAAGTATACCAAACTTACCAAGATATCACGAAAGCCCTAAACGAGCGCAATAGTGAATTACTAGAGTCAACCATCTTAGACTACCAAAAAACCAATACAGAAATGGATACTGCTATTCAAACCCTTCGTCAAAACAGAAAATATGTCTTAAATAGCGCTAAATTTGAATACTCTAATGGTCCTTTAGAAGGCATCAATCGCAAAATCAAAACCCTAAAACGAACTTGTTATGGTTTTGCCAATCAAAAATTTTTCTTTTTAAGAATCGATTGTATTTTTTCGTAAAAAAATACCCCCTACATTTTCGTAGGAAGTATTTTTAGTCAACCATACCAGTTGACAGATATCCCACTTAGGACATTTTCCTACAAGGGGTCCCGAGCGCTTAGTGGGAATTTGTACCCCTTATCGATACAAATTCCCCGTAGGCGCTAGGGACCTCTTTAGCTTCTTGGAAGCTGTCAGTAGTATATCTAATAATTTATCTCCATTCCCTTTAGTAACGTGTAACTTTCCAAATTTAAAAAAGCGACTCATAGAATTATTTCCTCCCGTTAAATAATAGATAACTATTAAAAATAGACAATACTTGCTCATAAGTAATGGTACTTAAATTGTTTACTTTGGCGTGTTTCATTGCTTGATGAAACTGATTTTTAGTAAACAGTTGACGATATTCTCGATTGACCCATTTTGAAACAAAGTACGTATATAGCTTCCAATATTTATCTGGAACATCTGTGGTATGGCGGGTAAGTTTTATTAAGACACTGTTTACTTTTGGTTTAGGATGAAAGCATTCCGCTGGCAGCTTAAGCAATTGCTGAATCGAGACTTGAGTGTGCAAGAGCAACCCTAGTGTTCGGTGAATATCCAAGGTACGCTTGTAGAATCCTTCTTCAACAATCAGATAGATGTCAGACGCACGGCTTTCAAAAACCACTTTTTTAATAATTTGTGTGCTTAAATGGTAAGGAATATTCCCAACAATTTTATACCTCTGTTTGTTAGGGAATTGAAACTGTAGAATATCTTGGTGAATTAAAGTGACACGAGTATTCAGTTTTAATTTTTCTGACGATAAGTTGAATAGATGACTGTCTAATTCAATAGACGTTACCTGTTTACTTATTTTAGCCAGTTTCGTCGTTAAATGCCCTTTACCTGTTCCAATTTCGTAAACGGTATCGGTTTCTTTTAAATTCAATTGTTTTATTATTTGGTTGAGTACTTTTTCACTCGTTAAAAAGTTTTGAGAATATTTTATATTTTTGTTCATGTAATCACTCCTGAAGTGATTACATCTGTAAATAAATACAGAAGTTAAACGATTTGTTTGTAATTTTAGTTATCTGTTTAAAAAGTCATAAGATTAGTCACTGGTAGGAATTAATCTAACGTATTTATTTATCTGCGTAATCACTGTTTTTAGTCTGTTTCAAAACAGTAGATGTTTTATCTACATTACGCATTTGGAATACCAACATGACGAATCCCTCCTTCTTAATTACAAATTTTTAGCATCTAATTTAACTTCAATTCCTATTATACACAAAATTTTAAGATACTGCACTATCAACACACTCTTAAGTTTGCTTCTAAGTCTTATTTCCATAACTTCTTTTACGTTTCCGCCATTCTTTGCTGTTTCGATTTTTATGATATGGTGCAAGTCAGCACGAACACGAACCGTCTTATCTCCCATTATATCTTTTTTTGCACTGATTGGTGTATCATTTCGTTTTTCTTTTTGTGCGCCTAAATTTCCCACAATCACTCACTTCTTTCTATTTCTTCTTATTCTTATTTTATCATCAACAATCACAAATCACTTGTGATTTGTGATAAGTGATTTGTGATAAGTGATTTGTGATTAATATATAAAAGCCCTCTTTAAAGGGCTTTTATATTTATTTTGAGAAAGATATAAAATCAATATATCCCTTTTCCCCAATTTTTACAACGGCATTGTAGGGCATATAGTTTTTTATATGAAAGCATTTGTTTTAATATTTGTTCCAAAGAGCCATCATGGCTTTGACAGAGCTCTTCTTCTATGCAAATGCTTTTAATCCGATCCACACGAAAATTCCTATATTCATTTCTTAGCCTGCAAAACCGATTAAGTACCAGTTCTGTTCATAAAACCCCAGTGATATAGGCTCTATCATTCTGCTTTCCGGTTCTTGCCCTCCTGATGCAGGATATTGAATTGATATTACCCTTTTATTGCAGATTGCAGTCTGAATTGCTGCAATAACGTTATCCGCCAATGTATTTTTCTGTCCAGATGTGCTGTACACGTTAATACTGTTCTCCAACTCCTGTGCATAGTTTTTTTCACCATGCTTCAAAATAGATTTGATTTTATACATAGCTGAATCAAAATCCTTTATAAATGATTCATCTCCATGGCAATTTAAAAATTTCCCTGCTGTAATCAATGCACCCACTTCCGCCGCTGTAAACATTACCGGCGGAAGTAGGAAGCCCTCTACAAGAAAATATCCTTTTCCGGCCTCAGATCCAATTGGTATTCCGGCTTCTTCAAGTGTCCGGATATCTCTGTAAACTGTCCTTAAGCTTATATTAAATCGCTGTGCAATTTCTTTGGCAGGAATTATTTTTTTTTGATTGCAGCTGAATAAGAATAGAGGTTACTCTGTTAATCCTGTTCAAATTTTATTCCTCCTCTGTGACTTCCATAAAAAGTATATCCTATGCGTTCTTAAGCTAGCTGCTGTTAGTGCTTTTCATTGCACCCTGGTTATAAAAGCCATACTCACAAACCTCTTCACCAAAACTCTTTACATCTCTAATATAGAACTCTATCTAGCGAACTTTTAGAAAAGATATAAAACATCAGAGTATGGACAGTTGCGGATGTACTTCAGAAAAGATTAGATGTCTAAAAAGCTTGTAGTTAAAGCTTTTTAGACATCTAAATCTAGGTACTAAAACAATTCATCCAGTAAAATATAATATTTTATTTTCTCCCAATCAGGCTTGATCCCCAGTAAGTCAAAAAATAGCTCGACATACTGTTCTTCCCCGATATCCTCCCTGATCGACCGGACGCAGAAGGCAATGTCATACCACTTGTCCGCCCTGCCGCTTCTCCCAAGATCAATAAAGCCACTTACTTTGCCATCTTTCACAAAGATGTTGCTGTCTCCCAGGTCGCCGTGGGAAAAGACAAGTTCCTCTTCGGGCTTTTCCGTCTTTAAAAAATCATACAGCTCGCGCGGATCTTTAAATGGAGTGTCTTCTTCCCAGTTTTCGCAATCCACATCGGCCAGATCGTTATTCAGTAAGTAATCCAATTCGGCTAAGCGGCTGTCTAAGCTATTCGTATAGGGACAATCCGATATGTCGATGGAGTGAAAGAGCCTGATGCACTCCGCATACAGCTCGATAATCTTTTCAGGGCTTTGTTCATCTTCATACTCTTCCGAGCAAAGGACGCCATCGGCCTCACTCATGAGCAGATTGCTCCAGCCATCATGCCGTTCAAAGTGCAGGACCTTTGGAACAGGCAGCTTTCCTTCCAGCCATAGCATCATGTCCTTTTCCCGTTCCACATCATAGGTGGTCCCTTTATACCGGCTGTCCGTCATTTTTAAATATAGGTTTTCATTTTCTCCCACCAGCTTATATACCTTAGCAGGAGACATTCCTTCCGTATCTTTTACGCAGCGGTATTTTTCGATCAGTTTTTTCAATTCCGGTGATATTCTCATTTTAGCCATTTATTATTTCCTTCCTCTTTTCTACAGTATTTAAAGATACCCCAAGAAGCTAATTATAACAAGACGAACTCCAATTCACTGTTCCTTGCATTCTAAAACCTTAAATACCAGAAAACAGCTTTTTCAAAGTTGTTTTCAAAGTTGGCGTATAACATAGTATCGACGGAGCCGATTTTGAAACCACAATTATGATAGAATTTACAAGCTATAAGGTTATTGTCCTGGGTTTCAAGCATTAGTCCATGCAAGTTTTTATGCTTTGCCCATTCTATAGATATATTGATAAGCGCGCTGCCTATGCCTTGCCCCCTGAAATCCTTACATACGGCGATATCTTCTATATAAGCGTACCGGTTCCAATTTTTTCGCAGTTTAACTTTTCCGACGCATTTATCGTCTTGGTAGTAAAGATATATTATCTTATCAGTATTGTCAATATATTCAAGGCAATCTGCCTCCTCATCCTCTTCATCCTCTTCGTCTTGGTAGCTTTTTAAATATGGCGCTTCATAGAGTAATTCTGTAAAGGTCCAATTCTCGTTTTCATACCTCGGTATAATCTTACCTATCACCTCAAATGGTTCGCTGGGTTTATCGATATCTTTCAGGTGCCCTGCTTTCATTTCTGTAATCACTGTTCCCGCCTCTCTTCTATATCAGCGGCATATGTGCTATCCAGGCAGCCGGTTTTACCAGTGTATTTTTTATACATGTCCCTGGTATATTTTGTTATATTCCTATCATACTCCGGATAGGCATAATGAAGCCTTTCCGCCACCTCACCGGATACCGCCCTGAACAATTGATGGCATAGAAATAATGCTTCCCATATGTTTTCATAGGAATCCATCCGGTAGGTGGACAAAAGTTTCTCCCACAAATCCTCGGATATATACCTTTCAATAAACTTATAGTTCTTGCCTACACTTAATTTAAAGCCTGTTTCGATGCCGACCTTCCATGATATCATTCTCAGCAGCTCATGGCGAACAATCTGATTAAAATGATCAATAGCAAATAAAATTTCCTCCCGTTAAATAATAGATAACTATTAAAAATAGACAATACTTGCTCATAAGTAACGGTACTTAAATCGTTTACTTTGGCGTATTTCATTGCTTGATGAAACTGATTTTTAGTAAACAGTTGACGATATTCTCGATTGACCCATTTTGAAACAAAGTACGTATATAGTTTCCAATATTTATCTGGAACATCTGTGGTATGGCGGGTAAGTTTTATTAAGGCACTGTTTACTTTTGGTTTAGGATGAAAGCATTCAGCTGGCAGCTTAAGCAATTGCTGAATCGAGACTTGAGTGTGCAAGAGCAACCCTAGTGTTCGGTGAATATCCAAGGTACGCTTGTAGAATCCTTCTTCAACAATCAGATAGATGTCAGACGCACGGCTTTCAAAAACCACTTTTTTAATAATTTGTGTGCTTAAATGGTAAGGAATACTCCCAACAATTTTATACCTCTGTTTGTTAGGGAATTGAAACTGTAGAATATCTTGGTGAATTAAAGTGACACGAGTATTCAGTTTTAATTTTTCTGACGATAAGTTGAATAGATGACTGTCTAATTCAATAGACGTTACCTGTTTACTTATTTTAGCCAGTTTCGTCGTTAAATGCCCTTTACCTGTTCCAATTTCGTAAACGGTATCGGTTTCTTTTAAATTCAATTGTTTTATTATTTGGTTGAGTACTTTTTCACTCGTTAAAAAGTTTTGAGAATATTTTATATTTTTGTTCATGTAATCACTCCTGAAGTGATTACATCTGTAAATAAATACAGAAGTTAAACGATTTGTTTGTAATTTTAGTTATCTGTTTAAAAAGTCATAAGATTAGTCACTGGTAGGAATTAATCTAACGTATTTATTTATCTGCGTAATCACTGTTTTTAGTCTGTTTCAAAACAGTAGATGTTTTATCTACATTACGCATTTGGAATACCAACATGACGAATCCCTCCTTCTTAATTACAAATTTTTAGCATCTAATTTAACTTCAATTCCTATTATACACAAAATTTTAAGATACTGCACTATCAACACACTCTTAAGTTTGCTTCTAAGTCTTATTTCCATAACTTCTTTTACGTTTCCGCCATTCTTTGCTGTTTCGATTTTTATGATATGGTGCAAGTCAGCACGAACACGAACCGTCTTATCTCCCATTATATCTTTTTTTGGATATCTGTCAACTGGTATGGTTGACAGATATCCTTTTTTTGTTGTTATCACGTCCTGTTCTTTTACTGACTGTTGCTTCAAAATCTGCTTGTGTCGGTCTGTCAGTTTCGCATGGTCGAGAATGTCTTTTACAACCTGCGTCTGGTTGATTTCATCAAGTTTAATCGCAACCTTTAAGGTCGGGGCAACTTGATGAGATAGCCAGTTCAGCGTCCTTTGGAAGGAGTAAGGCTCTGGTTTTGTGGTTAGTTTTAATCGTTCACGATTGTTCCCAATAAACCAAGCCCATTCTTCATTCAGTTTCCAATCAGAACGAGGTTTGGAATCGTCTTTATCTACAAAACGGATATACCGATTGATAATTTTAAAGGCGGTATGCTCTGGATTGTCATAGACGAGTAAATCACGGACTGCATAATAGGCACGCTCATTTTTCAATCGAATCTCAAAACGGTTTTTTACTTCTGCGTCTTCAATGGGAATATCATTTTTCTTGTACTGCTCGTAGTCCTTTTCATAGATACAGAAATAAACTTCACTTTGTAATGAACCGATATAGAGGGTGTTTCCCATACATTCCTTTTCCTCTTTGCGTACCAGTTCGCCACTGCGATAGCTTTTAAAACTGCGGAAGACGGAGATACATTCTTCCTGTTGGCACTTTTCAGTGAGTACAGGGATATTCAAAATCCCTGTCTTATCGTTAATGGCAAGGTCAAGGCGTTTCATCACACCGCCAGCCACCAAAACGTCCATAAAGAACTCATACCAGCTTCTTTGTTGTGCCAGAAGATAGCTTTCAAATTGTCTGCACCCACGACCTTTCAATTCCACCAGAACTCCTTTGTCCAGTTCATGGGAGCAAAGGACGAATATGTCGCCTAAAGCATAATGCTCTGAATAAGAATAGAAACCATAGTCCTCATGAAGAAAATAGGACAGTTTCAGTTGTAAGATGTTTTCGACCACCTGCTGTACGTCTGTTGTCGGAAAGCGAATCCTTACATAATCAAACAGCATTTCAAGGGGAGCGTCGGGATTGAAGCGTTCCAGAGCTTCCCAAAGGGACTGCTGTAAATCCTCTGATGGCTTGACTTTTCCTGTTTCAATATCGCTTAGATACTGCCTTGTAATACCAGTCGCAACAGCTAAACGGTTTTGAGATAGTCCATAAGCCAAGCGTTTTTCTTTTAAATGCTGTAACCAAGTTTGTTCATTCAGTAAAAATCCCTCCAATCAAAAAGGCGTATGTCAACTTTTAAAGCCCATTTGACATACGCTGAAATTTTGTAAATCCCTTGTAACCAAAGGATTTTCTAATGTTTTTTTGACTGTTTCCTGTCGATTTGTACCCCCCTGTTAGATACGGGGGGTTAAGTGCTGGCGTGGCTATTGCCACACCAGCCAGCAAGATCAGTCCACACCTGCGACTTCCGCTTCGCACGTCGCCTGCGTGGACTGTCTGCTGTTGGATAACTTTTTAATTTCCTCCAAGAAATCATATCCTTTTGGTACAAGGGGAGTATAAAACTCTGATATGACACTTGTTCCTACATCAACATAGCCACGACCTTTGATTCGCTTTAAGAAGAAATCCTTTTGTACGTCACTGCCAAACATCATGCCATAGCCCATTTCAGACATACGACCTAAAGCCACTCTGAAATTAAACTGATCACGGATTCCGTCGCCTAAATATTTTGCGTCTGGACGTTGACAAGCCAGTATTAGAAAGAAGCCAGCTTGACGACCTAACATGACAATCTGTTTCAGCTTATTCATAACTGCGGTGTTTTCTTTTGTTCCCAGCATTTCCATGAAAGCGACGTATTCATCAAAGATTAAGAAGTGTGCCGGGAGACCTAAGTAAGCATAATTTTTGCCAGTCTTATAGTTCTTCATCTGCTTCATTTCCTCACTACGTTTCATCATTTCTTCATAGAATGTTTCAATGCAAGAAAGCAAGTCTTCTTTTCTATAGTAGACATTTGCCATCACAGAACCTAAGTCCGCAAGGTCAGCATTTTTCGGGTCAAGAATATACAGTTTTGAATCTGTATGAAGCAAGGCTTCAATCAGTGTCAGTATAAAGTAAGTTTTACCGCCACCTGTACCACCAGCAATCAACATATGAGGGAGCTTATCATATTCCCACCATACGTTTTTCATTAAGCGAAGTTTACCATCTTTAGCTTCTACTTCATCAATAGAAATACGACTGGCTATGGTGTCATAGAGCAAAGTATATTCCACATAGGAATCCTTTAACTCTTTATCCGTCAGCTCACAGTACAAGCCACTCTCTAATTTCTTTTCCAAGTGTAAGAGTTGGTCTTGATATTTTCCCAGCGTGATTTCCACCCGTATCTGTATCAAGCCATTTTTAAGTCGATAATACATTTTAGGGAAGTAGGTTATCTTTTCCTTTGTACGACCAGCACTATCTTTAAAGAAACCCTCTGTTTTGACCTGTTCAGATTCATACCACTTGTTTTCAAGTATCATCTTTGCCAGTTTTTGACGGTGGTAAAGTTGTTTAACCGTATCATAGCGAACCCGTTTGAATACAAACGCTACCAGCAAGCAGATAAGAATTGCGACACTGAAACTGATAATTAAATAGGGAATGTCAATCTTATCTGCTTGTGATAGGTTAAAATCCTGCCAGTTGATCTGCTGGATTGTCTTCACATGAAACAGTCCGACAACCAGCAGGAAAACAGGCAGGAGTGACGCTATCGTAAAATGAAAGACTAAATCTTTACCAGATGGGCGAATCCTTTTACCACGCTGTTTCATGCGAAAAAGTCTCCTTTCTACCTAGCGACTATTTGTCTTGTGTCGGTTCTTTCTTTGCTTGTGGTTGAGCTTTGAATGAACTAGAATCCTTTGTCAGCACAATATCGTCTGCCTTGATATACCAGTCAACATCTGCTCCTTGATAGGTGGCAGTAGCAACGGTGTCCGCAATGGGATTGATAAGTTCCACCCGTGCGTTATAATCAAACTCTTTCAAAGGCACGCTGGCAGGAATACTTACTTGAATCATGCGTCCTTGTCCTTTGGATTTTAAGTCATAGGTACGTTCCTTGATTTCATCTGAAACCGACCCGTCTTCATTTTGGATTCTCACTTCACGACGTAGAGCAGAGAATTTCAATTCTCCAAAAGTCGTGTCTTTATCTAATACAATGCCATTTGCTAATCTCATCATTTTTCCTCTCTTTCTTTATTCTTTTATCATGTCGTCAGCATGTAAAAGGTAATTTGTAAAACCACGAGTGCCGATTTTGTAGCCCTCTGCGGTAATACGTGGATTGACTAACTTCACACGTTCCTCAAAGCCGAAATGTTTTTCGCCAGCTTCAGCAGGAAGCACCACCACAATATCATCTGCTCTTTGAACATCAGAATAGAGATTATAGCTTCTTGATAAGACAGTTAGCCGTCCGTTGATTCTTCGCTGAACGACTTTATCCTCGCCAGCAAATTCTAAATTGCCGAATGTTTTTTCCATGTTGGGAATCACAAATTTAAGTTCCATATTTTTACCTATCCTTTCTTTTTTATTGGCTGAATGAATGTTTGATGGTCTTAAAGAGTGGGGAACGACCTTTTGATTCTTGATTTTTTGTTTTCATAAGTTCACTTCCTTTCAAAATCGGGTAAAAAAATAGACACCTCATTTTTTGAAGTGTCTACCTATTAAATATTCAAATTTTATTGGAAGTATCTTTATATCTTCACTTTTCAAGGATAAATCGTCGTATCAAAGCTCATTCATAAGTAGTAAATTAGTAGTAAATTGAGTGGTTTTGACCTTGATAAAGTGTGATAAGTCCAGTTTTTATGCGGATAACTAGATTTTTATGCTATTTTTATATAGAAACATAAGCCTTTTAGAATCGCTTTCTCTGTCCTCCTTCATTTATTATCGAGTCATACAATATTCCTTGAATGTAGGTCTCATGCCGCCTGTCCTATAGTAACAGAAACTTATTGGGGATACTCCCTAGGAGCATCCCCAATACTATAATTACCATTATTTTGCTTTGTAAAAGACTCCTAGAGAATTTCTTTCTACAGGTTGAACCTGGTCATATAAATTTGTTTCTTTAAAATACGTTGCGTATTTATTTGGCACATAAATCAAAGCACGTGATAGTTTCTCTGTATCTTTTGCCAAGTCAGTAGGTTTCACCATAGGCATGATATTTTTCCCATTTTCCCAAACACTTTCATGTTCTTTGTAATGTATAAAGGAAGTAGTTCGTCCCAAATAATAGGATAAAGACGTACGATAATTACCATATTGATACACCTCTAATGGCGTAGTGCCTTCCAATGTCATCACTTCATTGGCTAATACTTTTCCAGATTGGTCTTCCATAACTGGCACTAAGTTAGGAACTAATGCTAAATAAAAAATGATCGCACTCGTTGCCATACTGCACACTAAGACAGACCCTGTTCGTTTACTAGCGGCATAAATAAACGTCAACACAGTCACTGCCAAACTAATCCAAAGATACGCACTATGTGACAAAGACACACTCAATCCCACTATGACTAATCCTAGTAAAAATGGAAATCCACCCAGCGCATATAGGATAAACACCTTCCACGGCATCTTACGCTCTTTGTATCCTTCTATACAAGCATGAATACCCATGCCTGCCCATAATGCCAAAGGAATCAGCATAATAAATGTGTAGGTAACATATTTAGTGGCCATACACGTGTAGAATAGAACGGTTCCTACAAACCAGAAAATAGACCAATACCAAATATAGGCGTGTTTCTGTTCATTAATACCACGAACTACAAAGCTAGTCCATGGCATCATACAGATTGGTAATAAAGCAAAATACAAATACCACCAATTATGCTCTGGATGCTCTGGCACTGTGGCTCTCATCACATTATGTAGCCCTAAAAATCCTTGGATAAAAGCATCACCATGAACATAGTACATATATCCATACCACGGCGCTACGACTAGGATAAAAGCAAGGATACCTTTCCAAGAAAAGACATACTTAAACCAATCCATACGGCGATTTAAGGCCACATACAAAATTAAAATAATCCCTGGTAGCACGATCCCTACAGGGCCTTTGGTAAGTACCGCTAAGCCTGCAAACAGATATGCATAGACCATATGGCGATGACTTTCACCTGTGATACCACGATATAAATAGTAAAAAACACCCATAGAAAAGAGAAATAAATATCCATCCGTCACGACAGCATGACCGATGTACCAAAATTCTAACGCCGTTCCTAGGGCAATGGCACTCCACATGGCAATCCGTTCTACTTGATATATACTGAAAGCCATCCGATACATCGCTAATACCGTACAAGTAGAAACGACAATGGATGGCAATCGAGCAGCCAAATCAGAGATACCAAACAAAGAGTAGGACAGTATAAGCCCCCAATATGCCATAATTGGTTTATCATACCAATACATGTCATAAATCATAGGGGACAAAAACTCTCCATGTTTCATCATGGTCACGGCAGATAAAGTGTAGTTTGATTCCACTGTATCCGTCACAGGCAACGCCCATGCCATAAACAAGTAGAACAAAAACGTTCCAATCCCTAGCCATGCAAACCGTTTCCATGAAAATGTTTGTTCCATAGCAATACAACCTCTGTATTCAGATTTAAAAAAATAGTTTCCCCAACAAACGCATCACTAGCCAAGCTAAAATAATCACAAAAGCACCAGCAATGATAAATTTAGCTAATGTGAATAGCACTAAAATAATCACTGCTACACCTACAGCTAAACCTGCTTTCCACTTCCAATTAAGGGCATTCCACAAGAATACCTTCATATTGGGTATGGTCTGAAAACTTTGTTGTTCCTGTTGAGAAGATTGATGATGATGAGGAGCATCGTATGTTCGCCCCTCTTCATCAATGGTTGTTCCGTCAAAATCACGTAATTCTTCTTCTGAAAGAACGCGGGTTCCTTCTTCATACTTTTGTTCTTGACTCATAGTCACTCCTATAGAGCTTGTAAATGTTTTTCCAACAATTCATTCACGACTCCAGGGTTTGCTTTCCCCTTGGAGGCACGCATTACTTGACCTACCAAGAATCCAATAGCTTTACCTTTACCAGATTTGAAATCTTCTACAGATTTTGGATTATCTGCAATGACTTGTTTTACGATTTCTTCAATAGCTCCTGTATCGGTAATTTGCACTAAGCCTTCTTCTTCTACGATTTGGTCTGGATTTTTACCAGTTTCAAACATTTTGACAATGACTTGTTTTGCGATTTTACCAGAAATCGTTCCTTTTTCAATTAGGCTAATCATATCAGCCAATTGTTTTGGTTGTACTTTGCTATCCGCATAAGAAATACCAGCATCGTTCACAAGTTTCGCCAAATCACCAATGATCCAGTTAGACGCTGTTTTTGCATCGGCTCCAGCCTCTACGACAGCATCGAAATAATCGGCGGTAGCACGTTGGCTTGTCAATGTACGTGCATCTTCACTGGACAATCCATAGGATTCCATAAAGCGTTGTTGTTTTGCTTCTGGCAATTCTGGTAAGGATTGACGGATTTCTTCTACATAGTTAGGGTCTACTACAATAGGTACCAAATCTGGTTCTGGGAAGAAACGGTAGTCATTTTCTTTCTCTTTCTTACGCATGGAAAGAGTGATGCCTTTGCTATCGTCCCAAGTACGAGTTTCTTGTACGATGACTTCTCCATCTTCTAAGGCTTCCGCTTGACGAAGTGCTTCGTATTCAATACCTTTTTGGATGCCAGTTAAGGAGTTCATGTTTTTGATTTCAGTTTTTGTGCCTAATTTAGTTTCCCCTACAGGACGGATAGAAATGTTTGCATCACAACGCAAACTACCTTCTTCCATACGTCCGTCAGATACGCCTAAGTATTGTACAATAGCACGAATTTTATCCACATATTGGCGCGCTTCTTCACCAGAACGAAGATCAGGTTCCGATACGATTTCTAACAATGGTACACCGGTACGGTTATAGTCTACATTGGAACTATCAGAGCTAGAAATAGTAGCACCACTATGCACTAATTTACCTGCATCTTCTTCCATATGGATACGGTTGATACGAATGCGACGAGTTTCCCCATTCACTTCTACATCGAGATGACCATTTACGCAGATAGGCAAGTCAAATTGAGAGGTTTGCCAGTTTTTGGGCAAATCTGGATAATAATAGTTTTTGCGGTCAAATTTATTGAATAGTACGATTTCGCAGTTTAATGCTAAACCGACTTTGATAGCATATTCCAACACTTTTTGGTTAAATACAGGCATCGTTCCTGGTAAACCTAAGCAAGTTGGACATACATGTGTATTGTGGTCGCCCCCGAAGGCCGTTGTACAGGAGCAGAAAATTTTTGAATTTGTTTTCAGTTCAGTATGAACTTCAAGGCCTACGACTGTTTCATATTTCATAGTTTCAATTCTCCCATAGTTGGCAATTTTGTAAATTCAGGACATTCTTGTTCAAAGCTATAGGCTGCTTGCAACAATGTACTTTCACCCATAGCAGGCGCCAATAATTGCATACCGATTGGCATACCATTAGAACCAAATCCAGCAGGAATACTGATACCTGGGATACCTGCCAAGTTAACTGGCACTGTACATACATCCTCTAAATACATAGTCAATGGATCGTTGATTTTTTCACCAAATTTAAAAGCTGTATTCGGAGCGGTTGGTGTTAATAATACATCACATTCTTGGAATGCTGCATCAAATTCATTTTTAATTAAACGGCGAGCTTTTAATGCTTTTAAATAGTAAGCATCATAGTAACCAGAGCTCAATACATAGGTACCCAATAAGATACGACGTTGTACTTCTTCGCCAAAGCCTTGAGTCCGAGTTTTAGTAGACATTTCCACTAAATTATCTGCTGGCACGCGAAGGCCGTAGCTAACTCCATCATAACGAGCTAGGTTAGAACTAGCTTCTGCTAAAGCGATGATATAGTACGCAGACAAGGCATATTTTGTAGTTGGCAAGGAAATATCTACGATAGTAGCACCCATATTACGATACGTTTCGATAGCTTTTTCCAAAGCTACACGCACTTCTGGATGTAAGCCTTCACCAAAATATTCTTTAGGCACACTGATGCGCAAGCCTTTTACATCTTTCACAAGAGCTTTTGTATAATCGACACGATCTCCTGGGATGGATGTAGAATCATGGAAATCATGACCAGTAATGGCATTTAACACGATGGCTGCATCACGCACATCTCTTGTCACAGGGCCAATTTGGTCCAAAGAAGATGCATAGGCAATTAAGCCATAGCGAGACACGTTGCCATAGGTTGGTTTCAAACCAACCACACCACAATAGGATGCTGGTTGACGAATAGATCCACCTGTATCGGATCCTAATGCCCAAATAGCACTACCGCTGGCAACCGCTGCTGCACTACCACCGGAAGAACCGCCTGGCACATAGTCTGGATTCCATGGATTTGTCGTTTTGCCTAAGGCAGAATTCTCTGTGGAGCTACCCATAGCAAACTCGTCCATATTTAATTTACCTAAAATAACTGCATCTTGGGATTGTAATTTTTCGATAACCGTTGCATTGTAAGGTGGTACAAAATTTTCCAACATATGGGATCCACATGTGGTGGCCACACCTTTTGTACAAATATTATCTTTAATCGCCCCAGGAATCCCTGCTAATGGAGAAATAGCTTCCCCTTTTGCGATTTTAGCATCCACAGCCTCTGCTTGTGCTAACGCCGCTTCATGAGAGTCAGACAAGTACGCATGTACTGTTGGCTCTACATTACCTTTATGTGCCAATACAGCTTTTGTAAGCTCTAGGGCAGAAATTTCTTTATTTACTAATTTTTGATGTAATTCAAAAAGAGTCATGTATCTTCTCCTAGTTCTGTACAACACGAGGTACTCTGAAATACCCATTCTCTTCTTCAGGTGCATTTTGTAACGCCGCTTCACGTGGCAATGATGGTTTCATCTCATCTGGACGATACACATTTTGTAATGGCACCGCATGAGCCATTGGCTCTACATCTGTTAAATCTAATTCTTCTAATTCCTCCACATAGGTAAGGATATTACTGAGAGCTTTTTCAGCAGCCTCTAAATCTTTAATTTCTAATCGGGATAATAAGGCAATATTCTTAATTTCCTCTTGACTAATTTTCATAGACACACATCCTTTCAATTTATATATTATACCATACTTTCATGATGAAAGTACCTATTCATAATGTAAGGCATCAATAGGATTTAACTTCGCTGCTTTTCTAGCTGGATATAAACCAAATACAAGACCTATCGTCATAGAGAATCCAAATGATAATAAAATAGGGCCTGTGGTCACTACAGTTTTTAACTTAGCTACTGTAGCAATCAGCTGTGAAGCCCCAATACCTACTACAATACCAATGGCACCACCTACAAGAGAGATAACCACAGCTTCAATTAAAAACTGTGTAATAATCGTTCGATACGTAGCACCTAAGGCTTTACGAACACCAATTTCTCGAGTACGTTCTGTGACAGACACAAGCATGATATTCATAATACCAATGCCCCCAACTAACAAAGAAATCGCTGCCACAGCACCTAGGAATAAGGTCATGGTAGCTGTATTTTCTTCTACCGCCTTCATAATGGACGCCATATTGTTCACATTAAAATCATCAAGATCAGGATTTTTGATGCCATGACGGACACGCAAAATATTTTCTATATCTGCTTGCACCCGTTCTAAGTCTTCGCCTTCTTTTGCTTGAATGTAGATCATACGCAAATAATCAACACCCATCACACGTTCCATCATAGTTGTATACGGTACTACAATAACATCATCTTGATCATTCCCCATAGTGCCAGAACCCTTTTCATCAAGGACACCTACTACTTTAAAAGAATTTTTATGAATCCGAATATCCTTACCAATGGGATCTTCATTACCAAACAAGTTTTTTGCCACTGTGGCACCTATGACTGCCACCCGTTCACGGCGTTCAATTTGACTATCTGTAATAAAACGACCTGATTTCATAGTCCAATTGTTTACATACTGAAAGTCTGCATTAGCACCATTCACCGTTGTGGTCCAATTCTTGTTCATGTACACCGTCAAATACGAATTAGCTGCTACTGGTGAAGCTGCTTGCACGCTATCCATCTTTGAAATAGCTTCATAGTCGCCCATTTTTATCGTTTTATTAGCACCTGCCACAGGACGTACCCCCGGTGTTCTAGGTGCCCCAGGATAGACCATTAATAGATTACTGCCCAAACTGGAAATAGATTCTGTGATTTGTTGACGAACCCCATATCCAATGGATACCAATGCAATCACAGCCGCTACACCAATGATGATACCTAGCATCGTCAGTAATGACCGCATCTTATTCGCAATCAGAGAAGACCAAGCCATTAAGAAACCTTCTTTATACATGGCTTTCACCTCCTAGCTGCAACCCTTTCATATGAGGATTGATTCTATCTTCCACAATGAGGCCATCTTTTAAGACCACATTGCGACCTGCATATTCTGCAATATCTGGTTCGTGGGTGACTAAAATAATCGTACGTCCTTCTTGGTATAATTCCGTAAAGATATGCATCACATCTAAACTTGCTTTTGAATCAAGGTTACCTGTAGGTTCATCTGCCATAATAATCGCCGGGTCATTGGCCAATGCCCTAGCAATGGCTACCCGTTGTCGTTGTCCCCCAGATAATTCTGCTGGCATATGATCCAACCGAGTACCGAGCCCTAATTCTGTCAATAATTGACTAGCCCTCGCTGTACGTTCTGCTTTAGACACTCCTGCATATACCATTGGTAATGCTACATTATCTAGGGCTGTTAATTTTGGCAATAAATTAAAACTTTGGAAAACAAAACCAATTCGTTTGTTCCGCACATAAGCCAATTCATCATCCCCTAGGTGGGCTACTTCTTCTCCATCTAATCGATAGGATCCACTGGTAGGTCTATCAAGACACCCTAAGATATTCATAAACGTAGACTTCCCCGAACCAGAAGGTCCCATGATAGAGGTAAACTCCCCTTCATAAATGGACAAATCAATACCATGTAATACAGGTACCGTTAATTTTCCATTCACATAAGTCTTCGTAATGCGCTCCAAGGTAATGACTGCTTTTTTGGGAGTTTCCATTAGAATGGCCCCCTCTGTTGTTTTTTTGGCGTACTTACATCACCACTGATAATGATTTCATCACCTTCTGCTACTCCAGAAATAATTTCAATTGTAGAATCACCCGTCATACCAGTTTTTACACTGGTTCTAACAGGCTTACCATTTTTGATGACATACACAAATTCTCCTACTTTATCGGAGCGAACAGCAGCCAATGGAACTACCAACACATTTTGTCGTTCTTCTCCATGAATCGTTGCCCGTGCAGTCATACTTGGAAAGAAATGGCTTACATCACCAGCAGGAATTGCTACACGCACTGTATAGTACACTACGGACGAGCTGGTCGTTCCCATACTACCTTTTGTGCCTAAGGAAATACTTTTAACCGTACCTGTGAAAGTCTGACCTGGATGCGCATCGACCGTGAAATCTACTTTGGCACCTTCTTTTACATTCCCAATATCTGTTTCATCAACTGTCAAATAAATTTCTAAATCAGATAAATCAGCGATAGTGGCAATGATCATTTGTGTAGAAATACCAGTGGCGATAGTTTGACCTGCTTTCAAAGGCTCTCCAATAATCGTCCCATCCATAGGAGCTGTAATCGTACTATCTGTTAAGTTTGCTGCTACTTGATCATAACTAGCTTTTGCTTTTTCATAGGCTGCTAAGGCATTATCATAGGTTTGCTGTGAAATGGCACCTTGTGACACTAACGTACGGTATCGATCCAAATCTGTGGCTGTTTGGTTAAGTGTGGCCCTTGCATTATCTACAGAAGCCTGTAATTGACGAGAATCAATAGTAGCGATGACCTGACCTGCTGTTACATGCTGATTGGCTTTCACCAAAACAGATTCTAATTTACCAGGAATATTAGTAGATACATCTACATAGCGAACAGGATTAATGGTTCCCGTTGCACTAATAGTAGATGAAATACTACCTTTTCCTACTTTTCCCGTTGTATAGGTAGGTGCCTCTTTTGTTTGGCTACTACTATACCATTGCCATCCACCAATAGCTACCACTAAGATAGCTACGATGGCAATCCATAATTTTTTATTTTTCCACATGAAATATCTCCTTTCGTTTATTGATTGTATATAAAATACACCAACATAGTGTTCCCTTACTCTAATAGGAGTAACCTTCAACATATAGTATAGACTTTCATCTCCATAAACTCGTTTACACCTGATGATTTAAGATCTTTATATAAGTAGCTCCTAAAAATAGTATAAAGTGCGATATACAGAGGATAAAAAGAAAAGAAAACTAAGGTTAGTTTTCTTTATCTTATACAATACGATGATGAAACTGCTATGAAATTATTGTCCTAATACACGTATTAATTGGTATAAAGAAGTATCTAAAGGATACTCACAGGTCGCAGCTTCCTCATAGGCTATGGCATCAATATGATTACAATGAACGCCTATCAGATGATGTGTATGCCCCTCTAATAAAGCACGTACTCCTGCCTCTCCTAAGCGAGCAGCCATTAGTGCATCATAGGCAGACGGTGAGCCACCACGTTGTAAATACCCTAATACAGTGACAGAAGGTGCATAGGATGTATGCTCTTTAATATATTGAGCTACTTCAAAGGCGCTGTACGCGCCTTCTGCCACGATGATAATACTATTCTTTTTACCATTACGAGTCGTATTTTCTAATGATTCTTTTACCTCTTCTAAAGTCATTGGCACTTCTGGTGTCAGTACCACCTCTGCACCACATGCGACGCCTGCGTACACAGCAATATGGCCTGCATGTCGTCCCATCACTTCTACAATGGCTACACGATCATGAGCTGTAGAGGTATCACGAATTTTGCTCACTCCATCAATGATGGTATTAAGAGCTGTATCAAAACCGATTGTATAATCGGTACCATTCATATCTTTATCAATAGTACCTGGAATTGTCACCGTAGGTAGCCCTAAGTCAGACAACACTTTGGCACCACACATGGACCCATCACCACCAACAACGACGAGCCCGTCAATACCATGACGACGTAAATTATCATAACCTCTCTGTTGATGCTCAGGTTCTTTAAACTCAAGACAACGGGAAGATTTTAGAATCGTTCCTCCCTTGTTCACAATATTCCCTACACTGCGTCGAGTCAAAGGAATAAAGTCTTCTTCTAAAACGCCCAAAAAGCCTCGTTGTATTCCTACTACATCGAGGCCTTCATATATTGCACTTCTTGTAATGGAACGAATGACTGCATTCATCCCTGGTGCATCTCCACCACTTGTCAAAATAGCTATACGTTTCATATTATTCACCTTGGTGTACTTTTCGCCGCTTAAAATATATGCCCTTAGACTTTATAGATCCGTCAATACTTGTCACCAGTTCATCAGTATGGCTGTATGTAGTATCTAACACATGGTCACATTTACGATACAATGGTTTCCACCTACGCATCATCCATGCTACATAACCAGATACATCATCATAGTTCATCGTCGGTCGTTTACCAACCCAACGATTAACACGATTCACAATTCGATAATGTGAAGCACGAATGCCCACAATAAAAGAATATTTTTGCATATATCGTAGTGTACGCATATCCACTGGGAAATTTCCACCTACGGAAATCACCGCTTCATGATACATAGCCACTTTTTTAATCACTTCAAATTCCGCACGGCGAAATGCCTTTTCACCTATTGTCTTAAAAATATCAGCAATAGGCATATTATATCGTTTTTCTAATATACGATCCGTGTCAACAAATTGCCAGCCTTTGGCATCCGCTAAATTTCGACCTAAGTGACTTTTTCCGCTCCCCATAGAACCAATGAGGATAATGTTTCTCTTGATAGTCGTTTTCATGTTGTATAATATCTCATTCTTCCATCTAGTAGTAAATTTTAACTTTATTTTACTATACTCGACTATACTTTGACAAACCATTAGGACTATTTTTTAGTATTTTCATAAATCTTACATTGTAAAGTAGTCACACCTTGTGCGTGAATTATTTTTTCTATCCTAAAACGTAACGTAGGATGTACCTTTTGCATCCCCACCAACCACTGCACCATATCTAGAGTAGAGCCTTGCACTACCACATCTAGAGTTCCCTCTTCTTTATGTGTACTGACCATGATTAGAGGTGTATCTTCTATGGAGGATAACACCAAATGATACAGCCCTTCTAGGTCTAATACAGTATCATCTAATTGTTTCACAAATTGATAACTTTCACTATTTAAAAATGTTGTTTCTGCCTCCTGTGAAAGTATCTCTTCATCAATCTCTGCGGAGATTCGTTTTGCTTCTCCCTGAAAGTACACCGTCATACTAATGCTTATAGTTACCACACAACAGTACATACTAATGACTAGGAGCAGACTTCTTTTGGGAATGGGCAGGGCTTTCCACAGTGCCTGTAATACGACTGCGGTATAGTGTAGTTCCGGATTCTTTTTCCACCACTTCATCATAGTGACGGCGACCTCCTAATCGACTCAATACCGAACTAAACTGATGTAATTCATTTTCATTAGTCCCTCTAGCTTCCACATACCATTGATTCATGGTAGACCACTCGACTAATTGGATGTGATATGTATTCGATGCGTCTAGTAAGTATATACATTCCTTCAACGTTCCCTGTGGTGATGGTTCATCTTTTTTATTTTCTTGAACCATGGTTTCATACACACTATGTGCCTCCTTAGCATCAATATGGTGTGATATTACCTCAGTTTGTTTTTCTACTATATCTTGATACTGTATATATGCTTTTGTACCCATCGCTACTGCACCTACTAAACCAGCAATCAATAGAACCAATAAAGCCCACCATATGTGTTTGTACCGAATATACCAACACATCCACTGTATATCCGGTTCTATGAAAGTAAGATTTGCCTTATTTTCCATCAGTAAGTAACCTAATCGCTAAACCAAATGCCATTTCATGATTTATATTCTGTGGATTATAATTTTCTCCTTTATCTACTATATGAAGAGGTACCTGATCGATTGTTCCATAAGTTTCTAAAATAGACTCAAAGTCAGTAGTTCTCGCTTCATCAAAACCAACTACTATAGCTCCCTTAGGATAGGGTACTTGAAATTGTTTGCTATCTTCATAGACCATTTTACATGCTTCCAATACTTCGTTCACATCTAATGACACTAAGGTATGCGCCGTACAGAATTTATCATTCCACAACGATACTCGCACCTTATCCTCTTCTGGAGTGATACAAAGCATAGATGATTCTCGACCACGACTGAACGCAAGCGGTGCTGTCCAGTAATCGATAACACAAAGATTGCCCCCGCCTTGTTGAATCCCTCGCGCCACCTGTTTAACTTGGTTACGTTCTAAGGCCACGATAAGAATGAACATTAACTCCTCCGTCGTACCTGGCCTAGACGCAAAATCAATGGCATTAGGAAATTCTCCATTCTGAAAGATTCGTTTTCCCTCACGTTGGGCAAATAGATATTGATCTATTTTATGCATCCTCGGTGTTTCCATGTATACTGATTGAAGTGGCGATACAAAGACACAACCAATGGATATGCCTGTTTCTCCATAATAGTCAAAAAACTCTTTCATATCTGTTCCCATATCACTATGCCGCTTTTGAATGATTACATCTTCTAGCACAGCAGTGCCTTCAATGTTGTAGGCTTTCACTCCCACAATTTCATCATGTCCAATGGCAATAGCCATTACTGGATTGGTTTTCATATTGACCCCCTTATTCTTGCACTCCTTCTATGCGTATAGCATCCAATACATCATTTTTATATACTGTTCTAAAGTACACGTCTTGCCTCACATTTGTTTCTGTGCCTACATCGATACATATAAGCCGTAAAGAATATCGTTGTGGCTCTTGCTCTTTATATATAATAGCTTCAATTCGTTCCGTATCTGTTTCTTCTAATACATATTTCGGTGAACCGCTACCAATTATTTCCTTTTGATGTGCTAGAAAGAATTCTTTTCTTGTGCCTAATACTATGCCCCGTTCAATACCATATTGACATCGAACAAACCGATATTCATCCATCATGCTTTGATACGTAATCTGCATCGTCTGTTGCCAAGCTATCCAGGTACCAATAGTCATCATGGCTATCAGCAAAATCATGTACGACACAAAGCCATTTTTCTTTCTCCCTTTCCAGCGGAACATACTAGCTAACCTCTCATGCATTCCTCAATATCACCGTTCTACAATATCTATTTCTAACTACAACTGCTTTCCTTGCCCATTTTTCTAGATATACCTTTTACCTGCACTAACTGCAATCATTTTTTACATATATTTTATATGTAATCTCCCTTGCTCATGACTCAATTCATACTCTTATAAATAGATTATGCATACTAACATCCATGCTTAGTATTTCACTGATGCTATTATTATTCCCTAAAATGACAAGGTACCACCTTACTTTGCCGTATGGTGTAATCTCTGAAGATAGGTAGCATACGGCAGAATGCCTGTCTGTACATGATATCGGTTCTGTCCACCTTCCATAAGTTGAATGTGATCTCGTCTCCAATAAGGTCGTACCTCTGAGTACCAATGTAAATCAACGAGACCATCTGATCGTTCCTGAAAAAATGTAGAACCTTCTGAAAATACATGTATTTTCCCTATCTTGGGACTGATCTCACTTTCCGTAATATCCTGTAATTGTCCATCAGATAGGATAGTCACGAAAGCATCTTGATAGACCCGTATCCGCCAATTGGAAGGAGATACTAACCAGGAGCCATCTTCACTGACTCGTGTTTTTTTCTCACTATAACGAAGACGATTCATAATCTGTATGCGACTAAACCTAGCATCTAATAGTAATTCATGACGGTGATGTAACATATGTAGCCACTTCACACTATGTGATGTGATAAGGAAAAATCCCGTCACTATGGTCACTAGTAACAAGCTACCTAATAGTGCTTCTACTAGTAAAAATCCGTCTATTTTACCTGTACGATTAGTACACCTATAGAAAGGCCTAACAATTTTTACACTCAACATTGTACGTTTCACCCATATATACCTACCTCTCTATGGCCTCTCATGTATTTTATATATTTTACTTCCAGTATGCTCTATATCTCATCTGATTGCATTGTCACTATATTAACTGATTATCCTGTTTCTTGTAGTACCCATGATGCAACTCATTGACTAGGTTCCAACAAATAGGTAGTGAACCGATGTATTTCCTCTCCATGCCGATAAGCGATTACCGTCAATACATGTATTCCATCTCGATGTTCTTCCTCTATCCTCTGAAAGCTTGTAGTCCCTACACTTGGAGGTTCATCAGACTCTAGAGTTTTTCTGTATGCCCAACTAGCTTTCCCCTCTTCCATATATAAAATCATAGCTTGCAGTGCTCTATCTTCCTCCATCATTTTCCCATATTGCTGGATACTGCTCATCATGAGCACAAATAAAGTAGAGCATAATAGGCTCATGACAAACAGTGAGGCTAATACATCCATGTAGAGAAATCCCTCTTGTTGTGCTTTCAAAATTTTGATTCCTCCCAACGTATACGCCCAGATTGTCGAGCAAAAATAAAGGTTCGTTTATAGCGAATCACAGAATCCACTAAGGTGACGGTAAACACTTTCCCTACCCCCTTATGACCTGCAAAGCGCAACACCTGAGATGTACCTGTAAATTCAATATGCATAGAGGGAGGTAACTCACGATAGACCATAGTACTAGACCCATTGATATATCCATATCTAGTTCCGTCTAATACTATACGATTACCACCTCCAACACGCTGTAAATTCCCATATAAGGTAGCTATCTGCATACGCTTGATATGCGCAAATAAAATACGTCCTTCTCGATCAAAATGGTAGTACTCTCGTTGTTCTCCATTATTTAAGAGCAACACCATGCCGATGATAAGAGAGCAAATCGTCATATATAGCAAGACTTCCACTAACAAGGAGCCTGTTTCTGTGTGCCTAACTACTTTCATCATAGCCACCTCTCAAAAGGATAGATGAATAGTAGAATCGTTGCCACACTGAAAGAAGGACCAAAGGGAATATAGGTATGATTTGGAGATGTAAGACGCCACACACAACTGTACAAGATGCCAATCATAGAGGAAAGTCCGCATAATGCCAAGCATTCCCCTGATGTGAGCCAACAACTAATGGCCATCAACCATTTGATGTCACCCAGTCCCACACCACCATGGCTAAACCACCGTAATGACCACCACAATCCGCCCATACAGAGAGCATTGATGACTATCATCAGCACATCACCATTACCTATCCACTGGTAAACAAATCCACATATACAAATTAGAATCGCTCCCTCATCGGGAAGAATATAATATAGCTTATCGATGGTTGATCCCCAAAAGAGCGTTACCTCCAGCATATAAAGAAGTCCCAGTTCATAGATATTCGTAATGTATCCAACTTGATAGGCATAGCAAAGCCCTACTGTCCCTATGATATGAGCAGAGATAGACATAAGGCACCACATACTGTGTGTTTTCATATAGGTCCAAGAAACAATGAGATAGAGGCTTGCAACTCCTGTGACACCAGCAATACCTCCTAGTACATACTCCATATTTCCCTCTTCCTTCTACTAATTACTTGTCCGCATCAGGTGCTGTGACAGCAATATGTTTACCTTTACCACCTTCATTTTGTACACTGGTGATTGTGTACTCTCCCCCTTTAGGAGTTTTCACATGTTCTGTCAAATACCCTTCTTTGTACAATGTATCTACAGTCGGTACTGTATCCGTAGATTGTTCCATCATATACAGCTGTGCTGCGTTGGAAATCGTTGTGACATCCGATTTAACTTTCGCTTCCTTCGCCTTGTTTGAGGCATTTAAAAATTGTGGCATTGCTAAGGATGCTAAAATGGCAATGACTGCCACCACAACCATTAATTCCACTAATGTAAATCCATCTTGTTGCTTACGTTGTCGTAAGGACAAACGTTGTCGAAATGCTTCCATACTTCCTCCTATTGAATAGCTGAAATTGAATTAAACATCGGTAGCATTACTGCTACCACAAGTAAAGCGATTATACTGCCCATAATACTGAGCATAATAGGTTCTAATAATTGTTCTCCTCGTTTCACAGTCCGTTCCAAAATTCCTTTATAGTACGTATGCCCTTGATCTAACATACTTTCTAGGTCACCCGTTTCTTCTCCGATGCGAAGCAAATCCCATATAAAAGAAGTCCCTAATTGCACCTCTTCTAATGAATCCGTAAATCCATGCCCTTGGGAAATACGAGTTTTCACCTCTCTTTGTAAGGTACTCGCCCAACGATTACCCCATAGCGATTCTGTCATATCCAACAGTTGTAACAAAGGCATTCCACTTTGTAAAAGTAGCTTCCAAATCTGACACATGCGTACCATCGTATACGCCATAAGCCATTCTCTTCGTGCCATACATAGCCAAACCTTACGATGCACGCTAAACTTCACAGATTCTCGTTGGTACGATTTCCACAACCCCATACCCAATACTAGTAAGCCAATCAATAGATATACACCTTTTTGTTGTAACCAAGTACCTCCAGTAAAAAGGGCTGCTGTAAGAGGTGGCAATTCTATTTGCATGCTCTCGAAGACAGATTTAAATTGCGGTAAAATAAAATCTACTGCAACACCTACAAATACTATCATAAGTACCACCAAAAATGATGGATATGTAACGGCTGATACCAATTGTTGGCGCAATCGATGCTCCTCTTCGTACATACTTTGAATCATCCCTAAGGATTCCACTAAGGTTCCTGATGCTTCACCCGCTTCCAGTATAGTTGTAACAATGACAGGGCAATGGTACTTGGTTAAACTTTTTGACAATGCCATACCACGTCCTACATCTTCACGAATATCTTCATAGGGGATAGTAGATCCTTTCGTATTGGTCATCATATCTAAGGCTTTTCGTAACGATATACCTGCACCCAACAACATATGCAATCGATAGGCAAAGTGAATCATATGAGCTGTTTTCCATTGTTTCTTTTTTTCCTTCCCCACAACACATTCCAAGTGAATCGGCGTTATGGATTGATAGGCTAGCTTTGCCTGCACTTCTTCTTCTGAATCACCCCATACTTTGCCTGACACTATTTTTTTGTCCGTCGAAAATCCTTCATAGGTATACCAACTCATAGATGTTCTCCACTAATTTACCTGTAATACAGACTCTAACACTGGCGATGACCCATAGATAGACCGTAGCTCGGCAACTGCCATTTCCAGTGTTTTCATAGGCCTTTGCGTTTCTTGTAAGGATACGATTTGCGGTTCCTTTCGTTGACGGATCAAGTTTGCTACTGCTGGGGTATTAATCAAAATATCTCGTACCGGTATAAATCTATCGTCGATGACTATCAATTGTTGACAGATGACGGCTCGTAATATCTGTGAAAGTTGTGTTCGTACTTCTTCTTGTTGGTGCGCAGGGAACATGGAAATCATCCGATTAATGGACATGGTAGCACGTTGTGTATGTAACGTAGCAAATACGAGATGCCCCGTTTCCGCCGCATGTAATACTGCTTCCAAGGTTTCCCTATCCCGCACCTCACCAATTAATATCACATCTGGATCTTCTCGCAATGCATCTCGGATACCGTCCGCCATATGATGAAAGTGTGTATGCAATTCCCGTTGATGTATCAAGGACAGTTGATGGTCTAAGACATATTCAATGGGATCTTCTAACGTAATAATATGACGGCGCATACTTTCATTAATATGCATTAAGCAAGACGTAAGGGTATACGATTTTCCTGAACCAGTGGCACCAGCTATGATGACCAGCCCCTCTTTGAAAGAAGAAATACGGCGCAATAAATTACCTTCTTCCGAAGTGTCTAGCCCCATTTTAGGGGGATACAAAATACGCAAGGTACCGCCCCAACCAGAACGCCAGCGGAATAGATGCACCCGAATACGTAAACCTTCAAAAGTCATGGCTCCATCATAGGACATCATAGTATCCGATATGGTAGATACTTGGTCGGTTAAAAACGTTATCATATCTTCATCAGATAGTTCATATTCCGTAGGCACTACATCCATACCTAATCGCCAATAGACCGTCCCACTTTGTACATGAATATCTGTGGCTCCTCGCTCTATAGCTTCGTGCAATACCTGTGACCAAATCATAATACTACCCCCACACGGCGAACTTCCTCTTCCGTAGTCAACCCCTCTTCAATAGCTTGGCGAGCCGATTCTTCCAAAGAACAAAGCAGATATGAATCTAGCTGTTCCCAATGGCAATCATAGTTGGGAATAGCTAATAACTCATACAATCCACAGCGACCACGATACACCCCATCCACTAAAGTTCGTACCAATCGTTGCGAGATAACACCAGTCAAGGTGGCACGTACTAGATACTCTTCCACCCCCATATCTACCAATCGTTCCACCACACCTAGGGCATGGTTCGTATGAATTGTGGATAGCACACGATGCCCCGTAAGCGCTGCCTGTACCGCTAACTGCGCCGTTTCTTGATCTCGAATTTCACCAACCACTATGGTATCTGGGTCATGCCGTAAAATAGCACGCAATCCCTTACTAAAAGTCATACCAATCTGTGGCTGTACACCAATTTGAACAGCTTTTTCTACGATACGTTCCACTGGATGCTCCAAGGTAATAATTTGCTCCTCATCCCCATTGAGTTCTTGCAATAATGCATACAAGGTAGAACTTTTACCAGACCCTGTAGGCCCACACACAAGCAGTAACCCATGTGGACGTGCCAATAACCTGCGCACCTCTGCACTAATATGTTCCGGCATGCCTAATTCTTCTAAAGATTTTATCTGCTCATCATGCCAAAAGAGACGGCATACAAGACTTTCACCATACACAGACGGCAAGGAAGACATACGTATCGTTCCTGAGTGATTTTCATGAGTCCACACATAACGCCCATCTTGGGGCAATCTTTTTTCACTAATATCTAAAGACCCTAACACTTTCAAACGATTCATCACTTGCTCGCCTTCTGGCATGGGAATCCGAGCTATCTCTTGCAAACGACCATCCAAACGAAATCGTACTTGCACCTCTTTTTCTAAGGTATCAAAATGCATATCACTAGCTCCACTTTCATAGGCACGCTGAAAGAAATGATCCAGCTCAATCTCCACATGGTACATAATGTCACCTCCTTTACTTGCGTACTTAGGATTTCTCTATGTTCCCGCTAAAATCCTAGAAAACACTCCTACCAGTCAACCTTGACTGGTAGTGCTATTTTAGGAGAAATAAATCAAAAAAGGCTGCAACAAAATGTAAGTCTACATTTCGTTACAGCCCTTGCGTATTGGCATGTCTAGCTAATCTCCTTATCTCAAAATAAGTTCCTAGCGTTTTTTCTGTTTTTTATTGGCTTCACCTTGTTGGAGCAATACTTTTTTCACTTCATCATGAATGAATTTAGAGTATTCTTTCACACCAGTATCATTCGGGTGGATGCCATCATCTCCGAGCCAATCTCGATGTTTCGATGCTAGGCTAGCCCAGTCGATGATATGTACATTTGGATGTTCTTTGGCAAGCTTAGTTAAGTACGCATTGTTGGCCTCAATCCACTGGATACCTGGCGCATAATTGTTAATCCAGAAAATCTGACGATTTGAACCTAAATACTGCACCAATGCTTTTGTTTCATCTTCATAATAACCTGTAATAGGTCCATTAGTACCAAGACCAATGAGGACCGCATTGCCTAATTGTTGGTTCGCATCCATTTGTTTCGCAATCCCTAAACCTGCCCCTACATAGCGAGATACTTTAGCATCGATTTGGATACCTGCAAAGTCTTGTCGCAATGCATGAGCGGAGCCAAGCATGACAGAATCACCAATGGCTGCCATATGCACCATATCTTGTGGATCGCTGACAGTAGACAAATCGATCACCTTCGCATTTTCTGCAGCTTGGGATTCTGCATTCTTCGCCAATCGTACTTGTAACTCTGTCACGTCTTGTTGCTTCTCTGCAGGTGCTGTAGCGAAAGCATACACACCTAGGACAATACAAACAGTCCCAACGATAGATAACACTTTCACATAATAGGAACGAATGACATCCACAATGGCACGGACACTGTCTTGACGGACACACCAATTTGTCACCGCTTCAGACCAAAGTGTAAGACCAATGATAACCAGCACTAAGACCAAATAATAGGCAATGGGTGATGCAAAATAGTCCATAAGCCCCATATGTTCAAAAAGGTAAATCATTGGATATTGCCATAAAAACAATCCATAACTATGTTTACCTAACCATGCTAGAACAGGCATATCCACCAATTTTCCAAGTGGTGCATTAGGATGTTCTACTAACCACACCATGAAACCAAATAAGCAAGTAAATGCTACCATACCATAGGTGTAAAGAGAAGGACTTTGTCCATCTAAATAGATATATCCTACTACGGTGGCAATGATGCCTGCCAATAGGAATATACTGCTGATGACATTTCCTTTCATAGTGCCCAACGGATATAGTTTTTGTTCACTCCGATGCAATCCTAAAAAGGCGCCCAATAGCAAGGCGAATAACCGTGTGTCTGTACCGTAATAAAAACGAGATACGTCCATACCCTCTGTATATAGTAGTGGCATAATGACAGAGGAACCTAATGCCAACACCAACATCCATACTAGACCGATGGTGTAACTCCACTGCTTTTTCAGTGCTGTATAGGTCCAATATAAGAGGGGCCAAATGACAATGTACTGGATTTCCACCCCTAAAAACCACATATGGGTGAATGGCGATGTGTTCACTAAACGGGTGAAATAATCTGCATTTTGTGCGATTTGCCACCAGTTATTATAGCCTAGCAAAATGGACATCACTTCTGGGCGTATGCCCGCTAGTTTGTCAGGTAACAGCAAATGCCACAGTCCTAAGATGACTGCCACCATCAACACTAAGGGAATGAGAATCCGCTCCGCCCTACGTTGAAAGAATTTTGAAATGCTGTAATTTCCCAACTTCCATTGTTGATTGGTGGTGAAAGCTAATAAATACCCCGATAATACAAAGAAAAGGGAAACCCCCATGAACCCGCCACTGGCTGCATGGGGAAATAGATGAAAGATAGTGACGCCTAGAATTGCTAAGCCTTTTAGCCCGTCAAGGCCTTTCACAAACTGACCTGGTTTGACTCCTATAATACGTTTTTTCTGTCTGGAACCGAGCCCTTGATGCGGTTCTTCTAACTCTGGTGGCATACTGTGTCTTCCCTTCTGTCATGAATACTATACAATGCATTTTTCGATACGTAATATACATTATAGCATAGAGAAAGAGCACTGCGTAGAGTGAAATTGATGAAATTATCCCTTTAATGTTAACTTGTAAATACGAGATGCATCGACATTCGGATTCTTTCTCATTTCATCATGAGTAGCTACTACACATTCGATAGTAGTAGGATCTATTTTGCGGATGAAAACGTAGCCGTCGTCAGTGTCAACGTGCTCTTCTTCAATGAATAAATTCTCATAACTAACTTCATCAATAGGCATATTCCCTTCGTGAGCCCGCGCTTCTTTTGTGTAATAAATGTCTAACTCATCGCAAGTGCATGCCATGAAAGGAGCCCATGACTGATATGGTACTTTCTCACCAATCAAGCACTCAAATGTCTCCTTACGACTTTTGATACCTAATAAGTAAGGAAATGGAACTTCACCCTCTTCATCCACCTCATAAGGAATAACAAAAACATCACGAGCACTATCAATACTACGAATCAGTCCAAACGCAACACCAGTTTTACCTGTGCGCATGGTTTCAAAATTTTGCATATCTGTTTCCTCTTTAACTATCATATAAGATGTTGGTAGCCTGTTAGTTCACTGATTCTCTGTATCTTTTTATCAAAATCTGATACATAGCTAAATGCGACATTAAATGCTACTACTAATGGCTTCAACCGCAACGAATACCCGTTCATCTTTTATACTTATTTTTTCTGTATACAACATAGTATCTAAAATATGCTTCCGTTCCTCTGTGATGTCTACCCCAGAATCTGTAATGGACTTCACTAGTGCTTCTACATTGAAAGATGCTCCTAACGGTGGATATAATCGGAAAATATTAGACACATCTCGTTCTCCTGATAAATAAGCATCCAAGTCATCTAGTTCATCTAAGAGACGGATTACCAATTGTTCCTGTAATAAACGAGCTTTACAAGAGTTACCGGCTAATAAAATATGCAAAGGCCATGTCCATTCTGATTCATTCCCTTTGTAAGCACGATGAAAGGTAGACATGAAGTTATCAATGCCATCATTTATTTGTTGTTTGATAACTTTTTGTAACATGCTTACATCTACTTTTACAGGGACTGTTTTCTTTTCCTTATTCGTAGTGTATAAATCAATGTTTACATCTCCCGTGCTATATTCCGTAGCATAATCACCTTTTTCTTCCCAAATCGGACGTAGACGACTCGCTAATAATTTTAAGTTTAGATAAGAAACTTGATCACCACTATCTACATCTTTTACGAGCATTTGACTACCATCGAAGCGTTTACATTTCTCATTCGGAAGAACGATGGTAATCTTATTGTCACGCATCACTTGTTGGTTTGCTTTAAACACTTCATAGGCTAAGATATTAATGATATTTTCACCGCCTAATAATGAGTCCCCACCATTATCAAACTGTTTGATTTCATAATAGAATTTTTTATTTTCTGAAATGTATTCTTTTCCAAAATCAAAGTCAGTAGTACCTCCTCCAAAATCGAAGACACCATAGGTCGGAGATGGATCTGTATCTCGCTCAATCGGTTCTACTTGGTATGCTTTTAAAGCACTCAGTGCATAGGCTGCTGGCTCGCTTGCCCCTGGTTTTACTTTAAAACGCTTCATAGCTTCTTTGTCATTGAGAACTCGCTCTGGTAAAGATTTACGAATACCCCGTTCAAAGCTTTTTGTAATTCTATCACGAATATCGGAAGCGTAATTCACTGGGAATGATAGATAGTATTTGACACAAATACCGTGTTGCATGTTATTGATATATAAACCTAAATAATAGGCATAGATTTCAATAGGGTCAAAATCACCATCTTCTAATGTGGTATATGGTTTTAACTCAATCTTCTTCCCTGTACTGTCTTGTAATAATTGACGGCGACCTGTGGCATTGGCCCATTGTTTCAACTCATTGAATACAGAATAATACACATCGGCATGAATATCTTTTTGATAGATTTTTTCTGCTGCATGATGGGATACGGTCATATCCTCCCAGCGTGTAGGTGGACGCCCCTCCTTGCTATGATAGTCCTTCATGAAGCGGTCGTAATCAATGATGTGCAAGGCTGTTGGGTTTTCATAGTCTTCCATACGAGGCTCTGCCCATTGATCCGAGGCGCCAATCCGTAGCAAGGAAGATTTCCTATCATGATACACCACTACCGTGCTTTTCGTACCGAAGTCGATGGCACAAGTAACCTTTGTATTTACATCGGCTAATGGATCACGTGCCACTAACGCTTCTCCTTTTGGCAATGGAATTAGCACTTTATCTTCACCCATATCACCTTGTAACATTTCAAATAAGTCCCAATGACCTTTATTCACATCTCGCAATATATCCATTTCATAGGGCTGAATATTAGCACGAGTAGTTTCTACTTCTAATAGGGATTGAATCGACCGATTAAAAAAAAGCCTTCGCTATATATGAATCTGCATCAAGATATTGTAAAGCATCATCATATGTTTTAAGTTGTTCTATCTCGTCAACAAGTAGTTGAATTAATTTATTTATTACTACTTGTTCATCACAAGTGTAGATAGCATTACCTACTCCATCCTTATCTCTTTCTTTGAGAATGGCAAAATTACTAATCGTCATTTTTTCAGATTCTGAAAAAACGTCTTGCTTATACAACTGTTCCAACAATGTGTACAATCTTCTGTCCCACTTCGTCATTTGTGGGTGATTCGGTTGTTTAAATTCAGAAAGGGCATAGTCCAAAACTTCATCTGGATTGGATACATTTACGTGTTTAGTGATAACAATAGCAAAACCACCTGTGTGAGTGTATTGATACGATGCATATGGTACAACTCTAAATCCTTGATATTCACCATTATCATATGAAAAGCTTGTAAATTCACTAAATCCATTTGCATATGAAGGATTAATTAAACAGCGTTTATATAATTTTTCATTCTTTTCAGACAAACTTTGTCCATACTTTGCATAATATGCTTGTAATGCGCCCATAGAAATCAATCGACATCTGTTTATATTCGTATAATCAATTTCTTTTTCTTTATAAAATTCTCTATGCTCATTTAAAAGAGTACTATACCTATTACTAAGACTACCAACAAAACTAATAATCCTACTTCCATTTTTATAACTATCCATCACATCATGATATATGATATCTTCCGTCCCTTTATAAAACGGCACTAAATCATTAGAATTCCGCAACCACCCAAATCCATCTTCTTTGAATACGATGTATTCTTCGTTAAATATAACGGCTAATTTATCGAGGAAGGATTTTATTTTTTCAACTACTAGCCCTTTAGTAATCTCTTGTAATTGTGTGACTTTCATTGGATAACTAGTAAGTGCTGTAGATTGTTTCTCCACTAAGGATTCACGTAATCGTTTCCACTCTTCTTTATCCTTGGACATAGGTACACTTTTTTTAGGTTCCATTGTCTTTGTCATTTCATCTTTGACATGATTTCTATTTTTTTCTTTATTCTTCATGCTTTCATGTATCCCTTACACTAATATTAGTACTGACCACTTTGGTTATACTATTCAGGTTCCTTCACCCCATGGTTATATCCTTCTGTTCGTTTTCTAATGAATTTAGAAAGGTCCTGATTATTGGCAAAGTTTTTTCCCAATGGGTTCAGTAGAGACTGTGACTCTTCTAGTTCGTCATTAACCTCTGCTTCAGTGATAGTTGTTACCTGCTTCTTCTTATCTGATTTAGGTGTTGTATCTGGGAAACAAACTTGTGGAACTCCCTTAGTTCTCGCTTTTTTCGGTTTATTAATGACAGGTGGTAAGGGAGTCTCTTCCTGCGATGCTACAGGTGTTGGAGTTTCTTTTGATATTTCTTCACTTTCAGAAACGTTCGTATCTTCAGTTTCCTCTATAATGATTGGTTCTATCACAACAGTTTCTAACACGATATACTTCGTTCCTTGGCTAGCCACGATGTCCATAGTACCCGTAGCATGTGTAATCGTTGTTTCTCCTATCTCTGGATCGTCGATTAATAACTCATCTTCTCTAGCATTTAGTATAGTTTGAATATCCTCTTCTTCCCAAATGCACTCACCTTCATCTACCATTTTGGAGCCATTATGGGATTGAATCATCTTAGCAATCGCCTCCGCCACTTCTGCATCGAAGGCAAAACTACGATCAACTAATATAATGGAGGAAATATATTCATCAGAAGTGATGCCAATTTTATTCCAACAATGATCTTTAAAGTATTCTAGTTCGCTATCTACTAGGACAGTTCTATTGTTCTCTTTACTTATATCAAAGGTGAACATCACATCACCATCCCATTTTTTGATTTCCAAATGTCCTCTACGATAGTAGAACAATTGCAGTTGATGATGATGAATACACCAAAGTAATTTTTTTATTTTCATCTGTATCCCTTTCACATAAGAGGCTATCCTACAATACAATCATAAGATAGCTCTTGTATATTATGCTTTTAGCCAAGCATCTAAATTTTCATCTTCTAATTGAGTAAACTCTAAAGCAATTTGCTCCATAGATAGAAAGTTTTGTACTTCTTCCTTATCCGATAGATCAGGTATTTCTGTCATGTATCGTGAATCCATATGATTGACAACTCGACATAAATCTTTATCATTTGTTTTCGCCAATCTCTGACCTTCTTTTTCATGACGAGATACAAGTTCATCATAATTATCTAACAAATTTTGACTTTTAATAGCCCCTTGTTTATTAAAAATCTGTTCTTTCTTAGAATGAACTTTGGTGAGTACCTGCTCTTGCGTACCTACCTCTTGTGAGTGAGGATAGCTTAGACTAGCCTGGATTTGTTGAAAGTCAATGTAAGCATTAGAAATTTTCCTCAATACATCGCTTTTTAATCTATCTAAGGTTACTATATTGGCTGATACGTCTGATATACTTGCTCGTTTCTCTATATTGAACCCATTTCTAAGTTTTTCATGAAAGATTAAAAATTCTTCAGTAGTAGCACTCTTTTTTAGTTTTCCGCTCATAATTAATCCTTAGTTGTGCTTTTCAACTTCGTCTAAAGTTTCTAATTCATCTTGCAAATTATACTCTTTATATTCTGCTTTAAGTGCATTTATATCAAATAATTTTTCTTCACCCATTGTTTCAAATGCTTGAATTTCAGATTTATATGCTTGAAGTATCGTGTCATTACTTGGATCTGCCTTCATATTATTAAACTCTTTATACGCAGAAACAATATCCAAGGTTTCACCCTTCTCAGCTTTTATCTCACGAATCTTATTGACTACTGCTTCGATATATTTTTCTTCCTCTTCAGGCGTCATCTTGCCTTCTTTAAAATCCATATAGGGAACTGTTGTGTATCCTAACTCTTTAGAGGTATCTAAAACAGATCTAAATTCATCTTTATCAAATTTTTTTAACCCTGCATGAACCAAGAACTCTCTAGCAATCGTAAGTCCTTCTTTTCGTTCCAATCGCTCCCATAAAGCAGTCATACCAGAGGCACGACGACGGAGGGACTCTACAGAAAAACGCTTCGCTTCTGTCATATGAATACCTTCACCTTCAGCTAGTTCTTTTAATTTTAGATAATGTTCTTTTGCGGAACTGAAGCTTTCCTCTTTAGGCCACTCGGGATGCTTTTCAGACTCTTCAACAAGGAATCCATATTCTTCAATTTCTTCCTCTTCCATTTCTGGTTCACCTTTGTCGATCAGTAAATTCATAATTACATTAGCCAACATATTAACAATAATATCACTAACAATCGGTGCTAATGGTCCTAAAACAGGTGTTAGAAAGGTTGTTAAGCCAGCTGTAAGGCTACCTAAAAAAGCTGATGCTTTAGTGGCAATAGCTCCTCCGATTTTAGCCAAACCAGCCATAGCACCTTTTACAATGCCACCACAAACTTTTGCGGCCGCACTTACACAGCTACCTACAATGCTACAAGCTGAGCTAATTGCTGAGCTAATTGCTGATCCAATATCTCCTAAAATTCCCATTTTTCCTCCTTTTATTTCAAATATTTAATAAATTCTTTTTGTTTTGCATGAAATCCTTTTTGCTCAGAGGACATATATTGTTCCCTCTTTAACTCATCATTTTCCAAAATTAATTGTATAATTTCACTCAATATTGAGTATAACGTTTCTCTATTCGCAGAGTTCACTCTACATCCTAATTGTCCCCAAAAATAAGATTCATGTAAATTTTCTTTTTTCGATAATACTTTATCTGTCATAATAGACAGATTAAAATCTGTAAAAATTGATGTTAAATAAGTAAATAACGTATCGGCATCTGAAATGTTTACTCTCCCGGATAATAAGTTTCGTAAACGCTGATCATGCAACATTACATCTTTCTGATGTAACTCAAAATATTCTTTTACAACATTCGGTGTTACTTGATCATGGAAGGTGCTAAACCCTGGCAATACTCCAGTACTATTATGTTCAGCATAATAAGCATACGCCTTTTCTGCTAGCTGTTTCTCCAGTTCTTTAGGATTCAATCCAGATATACTATCATTGGTTTCCGCGCGTGGATGTACTTGCACTTGTACAGGTTTCTTCCAACCTTCCGTAATAACGATGGCTCGACCCACCTCTAAATAGGATAAGAACTCTTTTTGCTCATCATTCAATGCCATCATATTGCCAATTGCATCTTTATCATCGGTAGCAAAGATTTTATGAACAATTTTAGTATTCGTATTTTTTAATACTTCTGGAGTCATTTTATTTGGAATTTGATCCACAATAATTAGGGACTCCCCATATTTACGAACTTCGGCTAGCATGTCTGCAAAAATATCGACACCACGTTTTTTATTAGGGCTGTCCCCTGGTTCGTATTTGCTCAATAAACGATGGGCCTCTTCCACCAATGTAATATGCTGAAAATTTTGATTCTCTCTATACTGATATTTAATAGCTTCTAATAAGTTTGTAATAATAAAGCCCATAATTAAGGACTTTTCTGTACCATCCTTAATTTCTTCTAGTTCAATGACTACACGCTTATTGACTAAACTTTTAAAATCAATACTACGAGGGGTATTTAGCATCATCCCTTTAGCACCTACTGTCAGCGCCTGTAATCTTGCTTTTAAAGACCCTAAGTATTCAGCTTCCAAGCGTTCTCCAAATCCTTGTGCTTTTGTTACAGTTTCTACAACATTGATAAAGTCGCTTAACATAGGGAATGCATAACTATCTGGTGCAAATGGATTATCTTCTTTGCCTGTGCTAGGATTTGTCCATACATTGGTACGAATATTCCACCCTTTTTTCTTATACACTTCATAGGTAGCCGCTTCGATAATTTGAGGGATAGCCGCTTCCGATTCAAAGGCAGCATTAATGGCAGCTTTCAACATATCTGCACGACTGGTAATACTTTCTCCTTCGATAATCTCAAAAGGGTTTAGGAAAAATGGCGCTATATCTTGTCGTCCCAAGGTGAAATAAATGACATCTTCTCCACCCGGTTGATTCATAAGCGCTCGATACTCTGTTTTCGCCGGTTCAATGACTAAAAATGGCAAATCTGTGCCTAGCAGAATACTTTGACAAGTGGTCGTTTTACCACTACCCGTAACACCACAGATGAAGGTATGCTTACTAAGGTTTTTCTTTTCAATGTAAATCTTATTATCTTTACGCACATCACCATGGTGCACAAGAGAGCCTAATTCAATACTCTTGTCTACATCAATCTCATTTGTTGCCTTAGGGTTTAGACCATATTCCACTTCATTTCTTGCTGATACACCTAGTACCTCACGTTGTGGCATACCCATTAGCAATCCAAGTTCATCACCAGTCAGCCAAGATCCAACACTTTCCTTGTCCAGTGTTTCATACACCACTTTAGAGTATACAGATTTCCAAATTTCCTTTTTACTTTCAATAACAGGAATCTGGAAATTCTCAAAAATCTTACGAGCTGATAAGGCTTCTTCATTGTCCTTATTTTGCCAATGCGTGAGTTCTACAAATGTAAGTGGCTCTAAATTACCTTTTTCACCACCATATAACCCCATTACGGTATTGGCTAGGCGATATAATGTAGCACGATTGGTCCGTGTTCCCAAGTATGTGCTAACCACGTAGCTTCCTTTACTTTTCCCTTTGTCTACCCGTTGCTGAAAGACCTCATCTATATATTTCAAGACATTGAGGACTGCTTTCTTCTCTAACTGTAAACTATACGTAGTTTGCAACGAATCACTACTACTTTTTCCTGTCCGATTAGAAATATTATGACTTTTTTGCACAGACATATTACGACTTTGGGAAGTTCTCGTATCGCTACCTTTGGAAACACTTTGGCTTGATGTAGTACTAGTGGAAGTAGTCTTAGAATCTGACCACTGGTTCGTATGAGCCACACTCTTAGATGTATTATCTTGATAGCTCATATTGTTATCTGTTGATTCCGACCGTCTATTTACATCCGGATTTCTATCCGACCCTGTTTGGTTTGATATATCTCGAGATTGAACCGTATTCATGCCATGACTTTGTGTCTGCGCTGTTTGGTCGGTGGTAGTATCATTTTTTGATGCATTGGATTGTGTAGAAAAATCTTCTCGACTATCCTTTACATCATTCTTAGTGTTACTCACAGAGCTACTAGAATCAACTGACTTCGCAGTCCCTACATTGCGGTTTACCCCCTCTGTAGTATCTTCACTCTTTTGATATTGATCCATCAAGGTTTCTTGCTTACTAACTTTACCAATAGGTTCCACTAGATTTACAAGACGATTTACTCGATGTTCTAGCTTCACCACGTCTTTACCTGTACATGGTGTAGCAATCACTACCAAGGCAAAGTCAGTACCCACCATGGTGTCCACCAAACGTTCTACCCCTTGAAAGTCCTTAGATTCTCCCAATGCTTGTTCCACAAATCCAGGAACCCCATTGATAAATCCAGAAGATTTAGATGCTCTAATACGGTCAATAATGCTTTGTTTCTCAGCGTAGTCTGCTACTTCAGTAATCTGACTACCAACAAAATTACCTTCCAAACTTGGCTTCATAATATGAGGTCCATAACTTTCAATAGATAAGTCGGCTTTCCCCTGTTGCTTCTGGTCCCAAGCTTCTAAATAGAGGTTTTTACTAACCCCTATATAAAAGTTTACTTTATCTGTATCTCCTAGGATTACATAGAGAATGTTGACATCATCCATACCTCTAAATGTAGATAATACATTTTCGATGGCTTCCCGCTTCAAGCCTTCTTTTTCAGAATAGACCAATTCATCGATACGATATAGATGCCATTCATTCAAATCAATACTTTCATCCCCTAAATAGGTAAGCACTGACGTATCTACTTTGCCAGAAAAGATACCATCCATGCATTTCATGCTATATCGTTCCATGGATTGCATGACTTGTTCCGCACGAAGCATGCTTTGCGTCAACTCTTTTGACAATTTTCCTGTTTCTTTCATTGTTAACCCTTATGAATTTCTCTCTATATAACAGTGTTTATGCTTCTAATACTTTGGAATACACTTTTAACTCTGATGTGTCACCTGTGAAAGTATCTGGGTCCGCCACCACGTACTCAATGGTATCGATGGCTACCTTTTTAATCAGAATTAATTTATCTTCATCTACGTCATCTTGATCAATACGGCAATGAACACGTTTTACTTCATTGATAGGCACACCATTATACAGAGCCCGTGAGTCATCCGTATAATAAAGCTCAAATTTAGCTTCATCAGCCCAGCAGAAACTTTGCCATTGATGATACGGAGTTGCTAAGTTAATTTCTACTTCAAAGTTTCGTTTTTCCCCTTCTTTACCTAAATAGTAAGGGAAAGTATTTTCAGTCGCATCAGAACCAATAGACACTTCGTTATTATTGACAATTTTTATATCTTTACCACCACGACGACTACGAAGCAAACCAAATACGACACCTGTTTTACCTGTACGTATGCGATCGATTTGAGTGGAATGGCGTGCCTCTGCTTGTGTTAAACTAGCACCAATCAACTCAGCTACAATAGCTCTATCTAGGTCACTACCTAATTTACCATTAATAGCTTCTATGTCCATCGTACTTCCTAATGGTGGATATAAACGGTAAATGTTAGAGGCATTTTTACCCAATTCTTCTGTAGCCTCTTTCGTAATATCCAGTAGGGCATTCACAAACTCTTCTTGTAAAATACGTGACTGACAAGAATTGCCGGCTAAGAAAATATGAATTGGATATTGTACATCCGTACGCAATGTAAAGACAGACATCATTTGGCTAATAAAACTTGTAACGCCTACCTTAATATGATCTCGGAGCACATCTTGAAGATGATTGATATTTACATTCAATCTAACCGGTTTCCGTTGCATTTCCCCATTTTCTTTTGTATAGAGGTCAATGGTAACTGGACCATCCACGAAGGCATCTTTATAATCCTTATGTTCTTCCCAGATAGGACGTAATAGACGCATTAAGGTACGCATATTTAAATGTGCTTCTTGAGAAGCTTGGTCCATATCCATCACAAGTAATTCACTACCTGCAAATGGTGTGGCTTTCTTCGGTAATACGATTTGAATCCCTTCTTGGCGTAGCACATCAACATTATCCTCATATACTGTATAGGCTAATAGTTGTAGTAAGTTTTCACCCCCTAAATACGGGTCTCCCCCTTTACCAAATTGGTGAATTTCAAATTTTCGTCGTCCATCTTCTGGTTTCTTTTCAATACCAAAATCAAAGTCCGTAGTACCGCCACCAAAGTCAAATACAGCATATGGTACTTCTTCTCCTTCTACTTTTGGTTCTAACTCATATTGTTCCAAGGCACTAATGGCATAAGCAGCTGGTTCACTAGCCCCACCATAGACTTCAAAGTTTTCCATCAATTCTGTATCGCTTAAAATACTTTGTGGTAAGGATTTTTTCAACCCTTTAGTGAAACTTTCCAGCAATTTTTCTTGTACTTCTTTTCCGTAATTTACAGGGAAAGAAAGGATATAACTTAAATAGATTCCATTGGTCATATTGTTGATATACAAACCTAAATAGTAAGCATAGAGCTCTATAGGGTCGATATGTTTCGCACGGTTTTGAATTGTCAAATACGGAATAAGTTCAATTTCATTACCCGCTTCATCTTTCAACACTTGATGACGTTTCTTATCATTTGCCCATTGTTTTAATTCACTAAAAGTCGCATAGTAGGTAGTATTATCTTCGATATGGTCATAAAGATGTTCTGCCGCCTGATGGGATACCATCACATCTTCCCATTTTGTATACGGTCTACCAGCTTGCTGTGCATAGCTTTTTAAGAAACTTTTAAGATTACTGAAGTACACAGTAGTAGGATTTTCATAATCTTCTTTGCGTGGCGCTTGTGTATAATCCCCTGTGCCAACACGTAATAATCGTTCCTCTTGATCACGACATGCTACAACTGTACTTTTCGTACCAAAGTCAATAGCGCATACCCCTGTATCTCGTACATCTAAATGAGGCGCACGAGCATAGGCAAACTCTGTGGAAGCTGATTCTTCCTCTATATCAAAATTATCACGATCTAGCGCTTCCTCATACAACTCCCAATGACCCAAGTTCGGATCTAATAAAGTATTATCATGATACGGTGTGATGTTGGCACGTTCTGTATCACAATGAAGTAACCAGTTTTTATACCAGTCAAGGTCTGCAATACGACAATCTTCCATCGTCGTTTGATGAGCATTTAAAAAAGAAACCAATTCCTCACGGATGTTTTTAAAACGTGGGTGAGATAATAAGTTCATGATATCAGATTCAGATGCTTTTTTGTGTAACCAATACTTAAAAACATCTCTGAAATTAACAGTAACATCAAAGAGTTGGACGTGGTAGACTTGTTCGTAAAACTTCTCATCATTGATGTTAATATTCCTTAAAGAGTTTTCATTCGTATTTAAGCTCAAGGGACTTAAATTTCCCAAATCAATTCCAAAACGACCAAAAGAAATTATGTTCGGAGTGCGCTCAAAAAATTGAGACATAATATTAGCAACTGAACCTCCTACTATTTCACCTGTTGATCTATTTCTTATTTCTCCCGTATTGGGGTTAACTTCAAATTTATCTAAAATCGAAAAGTCATCCCTTTTCTTCTCTTCTTCTTTGCCTTTTTTGTAGAGTTCTGCCATCTTCTCAAATTTTTTCTGTATTCTTTTTTCTTTTTTTACAATATAATATTCTTCTTTAGATAGATTATATTTCTCTCCAGAGGATAATGTTAACTGATTGCCATTCACAATACCTTCAACAGTTCTTGTTTTGACCCCACCAATATCAGCACCAGTCATAGTATTTAAAAAAGTTTCTGTGGCTGAGCTGAAATTATCAAACTCTTTTGCTTCAGCAATAGTAAAATTCATTGTTGTATCAAATATCTTTACTAAGCCTTTAAACTTATCCACATTATTAGGCGCTATATTAGAGAAATCTACATTCTCTAAATCCATTCGAAAGGGTCTGTTTTTTTCTAATGTCAATTCACTCATGATTTACTTCCTTATACTCGCACACAAGATTTTCTTAACCGATCTCCATTATAGGCATTTTTAAACCCTTTAATATAAATGGTTTGAATATTTCCACGAGAAGCACTACCTTGCACTGCCTCATAGTCATGTACAACGTAGCTATCTCCTTCAGTTACTGAATCAATCACGAAAATATCTTTTTCTCGCCCTTTATTAAATAATTCACAGGCGTATTCAAAATATGCCCATAACACATTAAAGCTACTTGTATCATTAGACAACGCTGCATTCTTAGCCGCATCCCAAATTCGCTCTAGTACACTTTGTTTCATGGTGCTACTAATGATAAAGCTTTCGAGATCATCAAATTTAACTTCAAATCCAATATATGTAGTATAAGATTCTGGCAATGATTGAACCGCTGCAAATAATTCTTGCCCGCTTTCAAAAGAAAGTCTTAATTTCTCTGCTAATTCTTGATTTTGTACTTTATATGCGTTGCATTCCTTCTCTAATTCATCATGGTTAGAGTGTAATTTGTCATACGCTATAGATAACTCTTGGTATTTTTGTTGTAATTGAGCTAATTCATTTTGCGTAATATTCAATTCACTAGATACCTTACGATTCGTATCTTTTACATGCAATACCTCTTCATTCAGTCGATTTTGTTCTTGTTTTAAAGTATCAGTATTCTTTTTATTTGTTTTTTCTTGATGTTTAAAGATTGATAACATTGTATCTAGTAAACCCATAGTGTCTCCTTCTTGCATGCCACAGTTCTTCATTGTTTGTGTCATAACATCATTAATTTGTTGATGCTCTTTTTTCAAAGATTCATATTCAGTGGCAATCTCCTTAGCATTTGTTACCATCTGATTATATTTTTCTTGTAACTCTTGATATGCCTCTTTTAATGCTTCATACTCTCTTGTAGTTCTTCTATCCTGTCCTGCCATTTGAAAGCCAGCTGGGCGAGGCATTTTTGATGATTCAATATATTCACTGATATCATCAGACTTTCTTGAACGATTCAGATCTGCGGTACTGGGCATGTCTACTGTCATACTAGAATTTATTTTATCAGACACTACATTTTCTTGTTCCGATGCAATTTCCCTCATCACTTTCCGCATCACTCGTTCTAGCATATCTTCATCGATAACGATTTTTCCAAGTGTCAATTCTTTCTCCATATAAATTCCTTTCTCATGTACCTCGCTAGAAATACTTTCTTAAAAATATACACAAAATGTCCCCCCCCGAGTACATCGTACGCGAGAGAGGGACATTACATATACTATGTATGTATCAATTATTATTTTTTATAAACGATCATAAAATCCTTGAGTAAAGTATTTCTCTCCAAAGAATTTTTTACCTGTCATAATATAATATACCGCTTCTGCTGGTTCCATAGCTCCACGAACCTGATATTCTGGTCCTGTAGGATCAACATATCTAACTTCTATTGGTTTATCTCTTGACTTTTCTATAGAATATAAATCACCAAGTTCACGGTCAAATACAAATGTATGTGTATTATTTTTAAATATTTTAGGATGACTAGTATCAGCAGCACTCACTACAAATGTATTTACAGCAATAAATACATAAGGACCTTTCTCTTTTAAAATAACTGCAGAAGTTTTATCCAAATACATTGCTGTACTCATCCGGTAATATACTTCTGGAAAATTAGTATTAAAGTCATAATAAGCTGGTGTTCCATTACCTAAATATGTAGTTGGCGGTACTGTAGCCTCAGCTGAATACATTGTTCCAAGTGCCAAGATAATTGCAATTATTGCACCTTTAAACATAATAACTCCTTCCCGTATTTAAAAATAATTTATATACCTATTAAGTCGTACTAAAACACTACAACTCCTCCACGGTAACATCCGTCACCGCATCCCCCTGGCTCCGTATCCACCGCCAGATGCCCGTTCCATACACTTCCGCACGGATATGGTAGGTATGTGTTTCTTCTTCGTACCAGGTAATGGTCGCTGTTGGTAAACGGTCTAGTATGGCATCGATATCGTGACCTACGTAAGTAAAGGTCACTCGTTGTAATCTACCGCCGTACATAAACTGAATCCGTTTACGAAACTCCGCTTCTTGGTACCGTGATGTATAGGACGGCACTTGGTAGTGCTCCTCTTCGACGGTCAAGCTATGGATACGATCTAAGCGATAAATAGTTGGAAAATCCTGCAATTCTTTCGGAATTTTGCTTCGTTCTTCTCGGTCCATATAGGCAGTTAAGTAGAAGTAGTATTCCGAAAAACAGATGCCCAATGGGGATAATTTCCGTGTTACCAATTCCTTGTTCGTACTTTTTTCGTAGGATACTGTTATATATCTCTGTTCTTGGATGGCTCTCGATAAGTCTTGCAACAGAGGCAACACATTTTTCTTGTGACGTAATTCTACATAATGGTGCAATTCATTACGAATCAAATTTTCTACCAGCTTTACCTCTTCATGTGGCAAGAATGTTTTCAACAGTTTATTCAATATGCGCCCCATATCATCTCGTAATAGGGAACGACTATCTAACATTACCTTTGCAATGGCCACTAGTTCATTGACGGATAAGCAAGCGGACTCGCCATGGCTGAGGACATAACCTTTCCGCTTTTGATCATAGACGATCAGCTGTTCGTTTCCGTAGAGAGTGCTTTCATCATGCAAGTACGCGCGTAAATCGTCGATATCTCGTTGCACGGACCGCTCATTAATCCGAAACTCTTCCGCCAGTTCCGGTTTGCGCAGCACTTCCCCTTGTAACAGGCGACGTTGCATCGTCAAAATTCGCTGCGTCTTGTCTATCTTATCCCCCATCTTATCGCTCCACAGTAGCAATAATTTTCACAATACGACCACATCCTGCTTCACGAGCTTTCACCTTGTTCGCCGCCTCACTACGGGAATGGGCACTTTCATAGGCAGTATGTACCGTCGTGCTATTAGGATAGTGAAATTTGACCATGTATCGTTTCATCTCTTTTGTCCTTTCTCTTATGAAAGTATTTACTCTAGAAATACCAATTAATTCAATTATAAAAAACTCTATCAACTACGGTCAATAGTTTTTTATGTATACATAAAGCCACCGTCTCACCATGAAGTTTCATAGGCAAGATGGTGGCTTTCTCTGTCAGGGATTACCTGCAATACATTATGCAATTTGTTCTACAATGGACTGACATTTTGCATCGACTAATGCTTTCACAGCTGTCACATACTCTTTCATCAGTAACTGCACCTGCTCTTTTACATATAGGTTTAAATCGCTAAGTTCCACTGAATGTGCCAAGTCCTTCGACAGTTCAAGCGCCGCATCTCCCATATCACCATAGATATAACAAGTATCAAAACCAAGTAGAGATAAAAATCCTTTATCACGTATCATATCATGGACTTCAATATAGTCAATATATCGCTCAGGTTTATGATAGTATCCCTTTTCAAAGTCTTGCACGATGGTGTTTACCCAATAGGCATTCGTATCCAAGCCATTCAGATTATCCAACACATCTTGTAAGGAAGGTACCACAAAGCATTGTGTGAACTGACTATCCAATGAAATAGTATCACCGCAAGTAGCCACGATGGTGTCCTGCAACTCTTGTAAAATTTGGCGAACCTGTTCATTACATTGCTGGTAAATACCATCCGATTCTAAGGAAAGATAATTACGTACAGGAAACTTTGTTTCTCGTACTACTTCTTGATATGCTTCTGTCTCCTCATCCTGTCCTAATGGGTCCGCTACATATTCCACTTCATAGGTCCAGTCATATCGTTTTAATGTCCGTTCTACATAGGTAGCAATCATCTCTTTCACAGCTTCTTTTCGTTGGCTATACACTTTGTTTATGAAATATGTTAGACCGGCTTTACGAGCTCCACTTTCAGTACTATGCTCATCCTCTCTAGACTCTAGTGCTGCAATCACATCTACACCGAAAAAGTACTGTAAATCCTTATTGCCTGCATCAAATTGATGGCTTTCAAAACGGCTCACATCCTCTAGCAGTGCATCCATTTTCTCCTTTGCCTGTTCTACAGCAGACAATACTGTTTCTTTTTGTGTCATTCTTCCTCCTTAAATGATTAACAATATTCTAACTAGATATCACATGTTCTCTCTCTTCTATGTCCCCAAGTATTAGAACTATGTGCTCTATATTCTTAGTATGCCATATGAAAGTGACATATTTTGTCATTGGCAATACTTTTTTATATAATATTTCTATTTTTTTGTAATTCTTCTTCCACTGTTACATTGCCGAGCCACTGTCCAGCCTGCAAAGACGATACCAAGGTAGACACTGCTTCTTTCACCATATCACTAGTGATGACCAAAGTTTTATCTGCTGCATGGTTAATATTGTTGCGAAGATGGCGAATGTAATGGAATTCCACCAAGAATTGTAGTGCCTCTAATTGTGGTAAGTCTGTTTTTGCACTGCCATAAGCAAGCATGGCTTGGCAATCACGGATCAACTTAATGCGCTGTTTTTGGAATGTTTCCTCCGCTACAGACTCCAAAGATTCCTCATCTTCTTCATCAAAGCAAACACCTTTGTACAAATCAAATTGTTCTACCAATTCTGCTGTCGGTGCTTGTAAGAATTGACGGATGAAAGCGCCGTAATCGGATGCACTTTGTTGTAAGAATTGATAATATTGTTTGTGGTAACTGATGCTAGTGCATTGGATTTCATAGTATTCACGTAAGTATCCTTCAATCTCTGGGTATTGCGCTTGAAAATACATGACATCCACAACAGAGCGTATATTTTGTTGTACATGTAAATAGGCTGGGTACAAATCGAGCATAAATGGTAGAATTTTTTCTTTGTTATAAGAGAAATTAGCAAAGGCTTTCATCACTTGATTTTTATTAGTAGCCCCACGCAATTCATCACGGATTACAGATAATTCTGCTCCTACTGTATCACCACCAGCCACACTGACTGCTTTATTCCCTGCATAATCACGGTAGGTAATGACAAAACACTCTTTCCAAGTCCGTTGCATCGATTCGATTTCTTTTTTAAATAACACTTCCATATCAGTGCGATCGGTATAGTAAACGCCTTTATTGAATAAGATCGTTGGCACCCATTCTGTACTTAAGGTCACCGATTGTTGGTATAAACCACATTGTAAGCACCATTGAATCATAGCTAATTGTAATTCTTGACTATGAACAGTAGCATCTAATAAGTCCCCTAAACTTTCTTTTAAAGTTGGTAAGTACTGTAAGAACGCTGTATCCACTTCCCTATTAGCTGTGATAGCTTCACAATCTTTGATACCTTGACGAATGGCATGGACTGCAAAATCCATATCGTCACCTTTACATAAATGAGCTGCCTCTGCAAAGTCAGATAGAGAACCAATCAAGTACTCAATCTCCTTATGTACATCCTGTTCCTGTACTAATTGAGCTAACATATCTGCTCGACCAAATCGTGCAAAAGCTTCCACTGCACAATGAACTGATCCGGATAAAACTGAAATTGTGTTGCTTTGATCTGATTCCACTGTGTCCTTAGCTTGTGCAGATAATTGGGGATTCTCTGCACTATCAAACTGCGCTTGACCTTCTTCTACAGATACTTGCATTTGAGCCATAGTATCCTCTTGTGCTAGTTCTACTGGCATAGATACCGTAGGCTCTTTCACAAGCCCCTCTGTGATATCTATTTCTGTTTGTACACTAGTACAAGGCACTACTTGAGATTTTACTACCTCAGTAATTGTGCTAACTGTAGGTTGACCATGTACACTAACTTCCGTTCCAAGCTGACTAGGATGTGCCATAGGTACGACTACCTTTGATGTGTCTTGAGATACATCAAACCACTGTGTCCCCATGTGTACATTCCGTCCCTTTTGTTGTTGCTTCGCTGTAATTGATTCCATTAACACTTTCCAAAAATTCATAATCATTTCCTTTCCGTGGTCTTATACCACTTGTAAAACACTAAGTATGAGTACAGTATACCCACCAGCAATGACATATTTTGTCATTGGCAATAGAGATTTTAAAATTCTTTTTGCCTCTTTTAGTATATAGAAATATGAATTTTTGAAATGATAAAAACCCCGATAGTTGTGGATCTAGAATATATTTTGGGCTCTATATTAAATGTGGCCCTATAATAAATATTGAGGCTACTCATATAATAGTAGACACCAACATTTATTCTAGGGCTCTATTTTTAGGTTCTACATTATATTTTTTTGGGATAGCAAAAGCCCTGTTGCAATATGTGAACTGCAACAAGGCCTATATCTATAATGTATGTAATTCATCTTCCAAGGATCTCAACACATCAATAATATCGTCAAACTCAGGATATTTACCAAAAAACATTTCTTGCATCTCTTTGTAATCTAATCTGATTTCCTCAATTCTATCATTATCTGGTATTAGTTTAATTGTTTTACTAGTGGCATTTTCATAGTGTGCCCATCCCCTAGGATAAAACTTTTGTTTAAATTCGACTACTTCCGGTAAAAGTTCTATGTTTTTTAAAGCAGCATCCTTATAGATAGAGTTAGTCATACAAAATAAATCATAATAATGTCTAGCATATCGTTTTGGCATTGCTAATTCTTTAGGACGATTTGCCTCATGATGTAAGATAGTCGCTTTTTCCCAAAATGTTCTTTCTGGTAAAACCGTGCGCACCTTTATACCGCTTCCATTAAAAAGCATAGGATATATTTTTTGTAATTCGGGAACTATTGTAACAACATCTGAAGGAATCCAAGCTGCTAATGCTCCTATTTCAAGTCTCACAGATTGTGTTAAATAAGTAGATCTAAATGATTTAGGATATTCAAACAGAATAGTTTGTTTATCATTTTCATCGATTTTCAGTTCAAATGTATCCTCCAATAATTCACTAAAATCTTCTTGTAAGTGCGGTAAAAATTCTGACTTTAAAAAATCTTGTGTTTTTTGATTAGTCTCTTTATTGAATTTATCCTGTTTTGTATTACTACGATTATCCCATGGTTCATTTATACTATAGCCAATGTATCTCCAATCAAGTATCAAATCTATATCCTCAGAAAATCTACCGATGAGATTAAAGCATTTTGATAAGCTCGTTCCACCTTTAAATGTAAATGCTTCATTCCATTTACAGCTTGAAAATAAATAATTAAGTGTAAAACATACCCAGTAGTCTTTTTCAAGGATAGATTCATGAACTCCCAACTTATGAGAAGCATTGCGTATAACTTGCTCTAAATCTGTTTTAGAAATCTTCTTATACTCAAACATGTTCCACCTCACATATTTTCATAATAATATAATATACCCAAACACTTGTGCTTTTTGCATTATATAGTAATTCTTCTTTTTCTTTTGGTGATATTTTTGCTTTTAAAAAGTTAATCTCTTTTTCGGTCACATTATCTTTCCCGATAGCTTTAATGGCTTGTATAATCATAGCCGTCATTGTACTCATCTTTGAAATATCTCCATTAGTTCTACGTTTAAATTCTATTACCGTATTACCAATGGTAAACTTTGCATATCTACCATCAGATATGTATGACCACGTTGCCGGTACCTGTGTAGATAAACCTAATACATTTAATGCTGTATTACCAGATGGTGCGATTGTCCAATTATATTTTCTAGCAATAGCCTTCGCTACTTCATCAATAGATGGTGTTGTGTATTCATCAATAAGTTCAATATATCTAGACTTAAAATATATTCCATTCATGATACGAGTAATTTCCTTACTCTCAACAAGGCGATTTAAGGTACTACGAATTGTTTCATATCCAGCAATATCAAAAAAATCATTGGCTATAAAAACATATCCATCCTTTAGAGTATTAATTCTATCTAAAATTTTCTCTTTATATGTCATTTTTCTCCCTCCTCGCACCAAATATTATATAATATTTGGTGCAAATTTACTACATTCAGTTAATCAAATAAATGTATTAACTGATAAATCTACATCCAAAATTGTACACTTTCAGCTCTAATCCCTTAACTCAACCATCTCAAATAGCACATAAAAAAGCAACAGAACCAAATGATCCTGTTGCTCGTATCATATCTTATTCTTTTGTTTTTCGACTGGTATCGCCCATACGGGTTAGTTTCACTTCCCCTAATGCTACCCCACGGGTATGTTGTGTATGGGACCATACTTTATCGTGGCGATTCAAATATCCAAGGAACGTAACTGGTACCCAAGAATAAATGAATAATGGATACAATAGATAATACAACCACACTTTCGGTGGCACTTTAATTTGTGCTAACACAATGAGTGGAAATAAATATTGTCCAATACCGATAATCTGCCATACTTGCACTGGCAAGATTTGGTAGATAATATTTGTATACAACGGCACGATACCATTGATATAAGTCATAATAATATAAAAGGCTGACAGTAACAAGAAGTACGGCTGTGTAATCTGCACAATTCCATCTAGGATTGTCCATTTTCCTTTCTTGATACCTTGTACAAAGAGTTTCGGAATATACCGTTCTCCTGTATCAAAATGCCCTTGCGCCCAACGTTTCCGCTGATTCCAGGACTGCATAAAGGTCAATGGTTTCTCATCATAGACGATGGCATTGTGAGCCCATGTTGTTTTCACCCCATGAATCAACAATTTCAAAGAAAATTCCATATCTTCTGTCAAGCTATTACAAGACCAACCATAGTCGCGGATGATATCTGTACGAATACACATACCTGTACCACCCAAGGCTGTGGAAAGTCCCAAGTTATATTTCGCCAAGTGCCACATATGATTGACCATCCAAAAGGCAATGGCAAAGGTACCAGCTACCCATGTATCGGTTGGATTCTTCGCATTCAAGTACCCTTGAATCACTGGCTCCCCTTTTTCCAAATGACGATTCATTTCATAGAGGAAATGAGGATGCACTAGATTATCCGCATCAAAAATTACGAATGCATCATACTTGCGTTCCATGGCGAATACTTTGTCAAACATCCAGCCCATGGCATATCCTTTACCCACTTCTTCTGTGTTAAAACGTTCATACACTTCAGCACCAGCTTCACGAGCAATCTTAGCGGTGTCATCTTTACAATTATCTGCCACCACAAAGATATCATATAAGTGGCGAGGATAATCTAAGACTTGTAGATTATTCACCAATTGACCTATCACGGCACTTTCATTATGGGCACAGACAATAATAGCAAAGGAATGTTTCGGCGGACATTCTGTTTTATCACTTTTATGCCACATGCCACAGACCATCAACACAAAGTAATACAAGGTATAAAATACGATAATTACCTGTATGGGAATCATAATTAGGTCAAACCAAACGTAATTCATTCTAGTTCCTTCCTATTTACGAATGTTGTTGATGATAGTATTACTAATACCATATACAGCATATAATACAAAAATCAATACCGGCCAGGAACGATAGTCCATCAATAGGCAAAATACACCACAGCCTACGGTAATACCTACGGCAATCGGTTGCACTGGATCGCTACCTTTTCCTTTGAAATCTGGATGATGCACATTGCTAACCATCAAATAACCTACGAATATCATAGCTAACATTAATGCCACATCAGGAATACGGACACCACTTAACACGTAGGTCGCTGCCATACAACCTGCTGCTGGAATCGGTAACCCTTGGAAGTAACCGTGTACTTCTTCTGTCATAATATTAAATCGTGCCAATCTGAAAGCCCCTAGTACAGAGAATACCAACAATGGCACATAGCCTAGCCAACCATAGTGATCTAAGCTCATCATATAGAGCATAAAAGCTGGGGATACACCAAAACCGACAACGTCCGCTAAGGAATCTAGCTCACGACCAAACTCTCCAGATACTCCCAATGCACGAGCAATTCGTCCATCTAAGCCATCGGCTAATAAAGATAGTAGTACACAAATCGCAGCTCCTGTAAAATTCCCTGTTGCAGATAAACTAATCCCTACAACACCACAGGCTAAGTTTGCTGCTGTGCAAAGATTGGGAAATATAGACTTATTCATCTTTCACCCTCCCAATAATCGTTTCTCCACCAACTACATGTTGCCCTTTTGTAACGCAAACCTCTACGTCTAATGGAACAAATAGCTCTGTGCAAGAACCGAATTTAATCATACCATACAAGGTACCTTGCTCCAAGGTATCTCCTACATCTGTCCAAGACACGATACGTCTAGCCAACAATCCCGCAATCTGTGTCACCACAATTTCCATCTTGTCATTTTTAATGCTAATTGTATGACGTTCATTTTCATATCCTACTGAATCTTTATAGGCTGGTAAGAAACGACCTTCTGTATATTGTCGAAATGTAATTTCACCTGCCATTGGCGCCCGATTCACATGGACATCAAACACAGATAAAAAAATCGTTACTTTTTTACATTGTTGATGTAAATATGTGTCCTCAAACACTTCTACTACTTCCATCACTTTTCCATCCGCTGGTGATACTAACACCATTGGATCATGAGGAATACGGCGATTAGGATTTCTGAAAAAATAAGTAAAGAATAATGCCAGTACAAATGGTATAATTCCTAACCACCATGATAGAAAGTAGCCTACCAGTGCTGTCACAACAAGACAAGCACCGATTAAAGGATATCCTTCTTTAACAATCAAACCCATACTAAACCTCTCTTAACTAGTGATGGCTCCAACAAGATACAACTATACTGTATCAATGTTTATGGCGCCATACAGTCCACATAAATTTAGGCAATGCTAACATACGAATGATACGTTTCGGTTGCAATGCCAAGCGATATAACCACTCTAAGCGGTTTTCTTGCATCCATACAGGAGCTCGTTTCAACATGCCCGCTAATACATCGAAAGAACCGCCCACTCCCATGGCGACTACACCATCTAAATGGGCTAACTTTTCTTGAATCCAAAACTCTTGCTTTGGCACACCAAAGGCAACAAACACTAATTGAGCGCCACTACGTTGAATCTCATCAAGAATGTCTACTTCTTCTTCCGCTGTGAAATATCCAGAATGATATCCCACTACCGGTAATTCTCCAAGTTCTGCTGTCATATTTTCGATAGCTTTTTTGACAACTCCCTCAGCTCCACCTAAGCAGTATATCTTAATATTATGTGCTTTAGCTGCCTTCAATAACTGTTGCAATAGGTCACAACCTGTCACTCGTTCTGGAAAACGCTGTCCCTGTTGCTCAGCTGCCCATAAAGCACCTGCTCCATCCGGTACAACAAGATCCGCTTGTTGCAGAACCTCTAACAATCTTTGATCATCCTGTGCCATCATAATCATTTCTGCATTGGCCGTTGCCACCATATGTAATTTGGGTTGTCCCACTAATGAAAGCACTTTATCTACGGCTTCCGTCATCGTTACCACATCAATTGGGACGGATAGCACATGTATTTGATTCTGCACCATTCACCTCATCTACTCTAGTATGTAAACAAGAAGGACAGGACATATGAAAGAGCTTACACCCTATCATAGACCTATCCTTCTGGTAGGTAATTTTCCTAATTATTTCTTTTCGCAGCGCATAACGCCAGCTTCCATATAGTTGTCAGCTTTCATGTCCACGAAAATTACTTTTACCGCTTCTGCAGGTACTTTTACAGTTTCTACAGTTGCTTTTGTAATCGCTTCGCCAAGAGCTTTCTTTTGTTCAAAAGTACGACCTTCAACAAGTTCTACATGAATAATAGGCATGAGTCTTTCCTCCCTCACCACTAGGTATCCATAGCACTGTGCTACAGATAAAATCTCACCTTATTGTATCATAGATGACCCTTACTAAACAACATGTAGTAGGTAAGATTAACTATACAAAATACGCATATACTGTGGTCCAAAGCGTGCTTCCATTTGATGACGCAAAGTCGATTGTACTTCATCAAATCCGTGGGATTGTAAATACATTTTAGCATCCTCTCTAGCTTCCACAAGAATCGGAATATCTTTGATGATGTTCGCCACTTTCAAATCTGGCAATCCCGACTGAGCCAAGCCAAATAATTCCCCTGTGCCACGAATGAGCAAGTCTTGTTCTGCCAGTTCAAATCCGTCTTGCGTTTGTTCCATCAGTGAAAGTCGAGTTTTACTATCAGGGTTTTTACTATCACTAATCAGAATACAATAGGCCTGTGCCGATCCACGACCTACACGACCTCGCAATTGATGCAACTGGGATAAACCAAACCTCTCCGCATTATGGATACACATAATCGTCGCATTCGGCACATTCACACCTACTTCAATCACCGTTGTGGATACTAACAAATGAATCTCTCGACGATAGAACGCATCCATAATGTCTTCTTTTTCCTTTGGACGCATGCGACCATGCACCAAACCTACACGATAGTGTGGCTCAAAGTATTCTTTATATTCGTAATAAATCTGTTCCGCAGCTTGCAAATCCATTTTTTCAGACTCTTCCACTAATGGGCACACTGCATAAACCTGACGACCCACTTGCATTTCTTTTTCAAAAAAATGTAGTAACCGCTCTTTGTAGGACGAATCTACTGCATAGGTCTTCACTGGTTTACGGCCTGGGGGCATTTCCTTAATCAAAGAAACTTCCAAATCTCCATAAATGGATAAGGTCATCGTCCGTGGTATCGGCGTCGCCGTCATGATTAACACATGAGGGTGATCTCCTTTTCGTTGTAATTTCGCCCGCTGCTCTACACCAAATCGATGTTGTTCATCCACTACAATCAACCCTAATTGATGAAATATCACTTTGTCTTGAATCAATGCATGAGTCCCTACCAAGACATCGATATCTCCTCGTTCTAACACATCATAGAGGTCTTGTTTTTTCTTCGTTGAACCCGTCAACAATGCCATTCGTATTGGTGCATCTTGAAAGAGCTCCTGAAAACTTTCAAAATGTTGTGTGGCCAAAATTTCTGTAGGCGCCATAATGGCCCCTTGAAATCCATTTTCTACTGCTTTAGCTAACGCCAAAGCGGCTACCACCGTTTTACCAGAACCTACATCACCTTGCACTAACCGCTGCATAGCTTGGGGCTGTTCCATATCCTTAGTAATCTCTCCTAATGCTTTCTCTTGATCCCCAGTCAAAGTAAATGGTAAACCTTTTCTAATTCGCTCCACTAAAGATCCATTTTTAGTCATAGGGAATCCCCCTTGCCCCTGTTCATGGGCACGAAGGAGCAATAGCCCCATTTGCATAATCCATAGTTCTTCATAAGCTAATTGTTTGCGTGCCTCTTGGTAGCGTTCCCAAGATGTAGGAAAATGCATCTCCCGAAAGGCATCATAACGGCTCATGGTAAACTTATTCCCCATCACATCTTGAGGGACCACATCTTCTAAAGTGCCATTATGGTCAAACCAGTTTTTTATGGCCAATCTGATCCCCCATTGTTTCATACCTTCCGTCAAACCATAGACTGGCACAATACCACGCTCTATCACTTGCCCAGCTTCTATCATTTCCACTTGTGGTGTATTCATCTGGTAACTACCATAGGCATGCTCTAGCTTTCCATAGGCATAAATACGTTGACCTGGTTTATAAAAGTTTTTCTTATAGGCTTGGTTAAAAAAGGTCAAGTTTAATTGACGTATCCCATCAGATAGAGTAACCGTTAGAATATGCATACGCGGTCTCGGTCGTTTTTCACTGACCCGTACTACATGGCCCATCACCCCTACCATCTCTCCTATAGGAGCTTCACAGATTGTATACACTTGCCGTCTATCTTCAAAAGTGCGTGGAAAATAATGCAACAAACCTGTTACCGTATAGATTCCTAATTTATTCAATTGTTTCACTCGTTGCGGTCCCACACTCTTTATGGATTGCAATTGTTCGTTCATATTCTATCCGTACTCTTTCCTATTTCATTCTTTATGAAAGTATTTCCTACTCTACCAATACTGAAATCGTGTGACATAACTTATTCATATCAGCTGAGCAAGACATGAGAAGCACTATACATTTGCCATATGTCGAATATTTATCAACTGGTCAGGACATGACAACCGCTATAGTATACATATGCTACATGATTAATTTATAACAGCTAGTCAAGATATAAGAAACGTCATACTCCAAGTACATACTAAACACTATAAGTACATACAAATACACTGCTATGAGCAATATCTCTGTATCTATCTATGTATGCAACTATGGTACACTGTCATACATAGTAGACATTTAATATCCTATATTATACCATAGAGAAGCTATACAATATGAACCCCACCTAAAAATGGGCGCAAAAAAAGAAGACCACTTTGTTAAAGAGTTACGTGAGTTAGGTTATGTAACAAAGTGATCTCCTATGTTTTAAATTATACATCTTGTTTAAAATAAACGCAAGTTATACTTTCACAAAATTTGACAGATTTTACTATTTTAGTATATAGTTAATAGGCTAGTATAATCTTATCTAAAAGGAACAAATGCACTTGCATTACTACCTCTTTTATGATAAAATACATATGCTATATTAGTAGTAAACACTTTGGAGGTGGAAACAAATGGCAAACCTTTGCGAAGTATGTGGTAAATCCACTACTACGGGTATGAATGTTTCTCATTCCCATATCCGTTCCAAACGAACTTGGAAACCAAACATCCAAAGAGTACGAGCAATTGTAGACGGCGAAACTAAACGAGTTAACGTTTGCACACGCTGCCTTCGTTCTGATAAAATTACACGCGCGTAAGATTTTGAAGGTACATGTACTCAAAAAAGAGGCTATCAGTTAGGAAGAATTTTCTTCAGTACTGATAGCCTCTTTTGCTATGTTTAACTTTATTATAGTACTGTATACTTAGACCCACAAAACTCAGGGTTCATTATACCCTAATAATAGTTCATCGTGTGTTATAAATTGCATCGACTCAGATTTAGCTTGACTTATCATAATCTTATCAAATGGATCATGATGTGCTTTTGACGATTCCATTCTAGTTAAAGTCCTAATCATAAAAATATTTTCTGGAGATAACGATAATAATCGTAATCCCGACTGCTTAGCTAGTTTATAAATTATTTCTGCATCATAAGGGAATGTTTCTGGATACTTATTATGCTTAATCGCAATTTCCCAAAGAGAAATAACACTAAAATATGTATGGGTATCTTGCCCTCTTAAAATATCTTTACAAGTATTTGAAATCTTTTTATCATCAAATAAAAGCCATAATAAAATATGTGTATCTAATAGAATATTCATATGTACTCCTTAAATACTTCTTGAATTGCGTCATCGCATTCATGAATATCATCTGGAACTTTAAACAATCCGTTTCCTAATCCAAACTGTATCGGTTGTGGTACATCTTTTATTAGTTTTATTTCTGCTACTGTATCCTCATCTTGTAAAAAAATAGAATCTGCCGCTCCATCGGTTAGCAATTTTACAAGGGCTTTTAGCTCTTCATTTTTACTTATATTTATAGTACACATTTTATCACCTCCTCATTTTCACATGTATCTTATTTTCATTATACGCCTAACTCTACAAAAAAGTAAGTAAAACCACTAGTTTCCTAGTTCACATAAGAAACTTTCCCCCACAAATGATTCTTTAACTCCAAAGTTTTCCAATATAGTTTGTCCAATATCTGCAAAGCTCCTTCTATCCCCTAGATCAATGGGGCCTATAAAAGCTGGTGAATACGCCAAAAGGGGCACGAGTTCCCGTGTATGGTCTGTTCCCTTCCAAGTCGGATCGTTACCATGGTCTGCCGTAATCAGTAGCAAATCATCTTTGGTCAATAATTCCAGCAATCCCCCTAGTTGATAGTCAAACATTTCTAGCTCACGGCCATAGCCTTGTACATCACGACGATGTCCATACAAGCTATCGAATTCTACTAGATTGACCATCATATAGCCATGAGTAAATCTACCTTCTGACGTAGTATCAGATCTATCATGCATACTATGTATACTATCTGCACTATGCCCCAACAAAGCAGCTACTAGGTTCATGCCATGAGCATTAGATTTTGTTGAATAGGATTGATCCAAACCGATATGAGCGTAAATATCCCCAATCTTTCCTACTCCGATAGTCGTCACTTTCGCATCTTGTAAGGCTTGCAACACAAAACGTCCTTCTGGTAATCGACTATAATCATGACGATTTGAGGTGCGCACAAAATGACCTGGCTCCCCCACAAAGGGACGAGCAATGATACGCCCTACATAATACTCCCCTATACAAACACGTTCCCGAGTAATTTGACACATCTTGTATAGGTCCTCTAAAGGAATAATACTTTCATGAGCGGCAATTTGAAATACCGAATCAGCAGACGTATACACAATTGGTTTCCCCGTTCTCATATGCTCTTCCCCAAGGCGCTCAATGATTTCTGTCCCCGATGCCGCTTCATTGCCTAGAAATCCATAGCCAGTTTCCTTCGTAAAAGTATCCATCAACTCCTGTGGAAACCCATCATAAAAGGTTGGGAAAGGAACTTTCACAGGATGTCCCATCATCTCCCAATGACCACTGGTCGTATCTTTACCTGTACTCTGCTCATGCATGCGACCAAAGGCACCCACCACTGTATCTTGTTGCGGTGTGATATCTGCGATCTTACCGATGCCTAATTTTCGTAAATTCGGAATTTGTAAAGGCCCTACCGCCTCTTCAATATGGCCCAATGTATTGGCACCCATGTCCCCAAAGCGTTCCGCATCGGGACTATGACCAATCCCTACACTATCTGTAACAATCGTAATAATTCGTTTAAACATAGAGACCTCCTCTCTATCGCCGTTCATATACAATCTATGCCTAGGAAGTTACACTCCTAGGCATTCTTTCACTATTTCAAATACGGCATAGCTAATAACAACGCGGACAAAGATTTACTATCTTTGATTTTTTCTTCCTTAATGCGTTGTAGCAATTCGTCGAACGTATAGCGCTCCACTTCCACATATTCATCTTCATCCCAATGGATTTCCCCTTTGGAAAGCCCTTTTGCTACATACAAATGAATAACTTCATTGCAAAATCCAGGAGACGTTGCAATAGTACCTAGACTAATCCATTCCGATGCAATGATACCAGTTTCTTCTTCTAACTCACGTTTAGCGCATACTAAAGGATCTTCCCCAGCATCTAATTTACCCGCAGGAATTTCCAATAAATAATCATTCAAAGCATAGCGGAACTGCTTTTCCATAATGATACGATTGTCTTCATCAATGGCTACCACAGCACTAGCTCCTGGGTGATGCACCACCTCGCGCCACGCTTCCTTACCGTTGACATCGGCAATATCATAGGTTACTTTAATCAATTTACCATCGAATTTTATTTCAGATGAAAGTTTACGTTCTTGCATGGGTCCTCCTTAATTTATAATAATAGGTTCTGTTTGATTATGAAAAATAATAGTTCCTTTATTACTCCATCGTACACTCATCTGCCATACCACATCTTTATCTATCGTAGTTACATATCCGTTTTTGCTGTATTCATTTTTAAATTCTCTTTCTACTATTTGTAGAGTATACTGTAGCTCTAATAAAACTGCAAATTCATGTTTACAATGTCCATCACAATAACAACTACATGAGATATCTTCTATGATTCCATTGTTATATTCAAACTCAACCTCATAGTACTCTGATCCACTTACAATAGCATATCCATATCTATCATCGATACACACATATACAACTCGTTGTTCTTTGTAGTATTGTAATCCTCTTTCTAATCGAGCATGCTCTATAGGAACCTGAGTTAGATCATCCAGTGGAAATGGATCCGGTCTATATGTAGAAATATATGGTTCTTCACCTTGGGGAGGAAAAAACCATTGACTGATTTTTTCTTTACCTAAACTTTTGCGGTCAAAACTCAATAACAGTCGATTGAAGATTTTAAACTCCCCTTGTAATTGGGTATCGATCTTAGCAATGACTCGTTCATATTTTGAAGGTCTTACTTTAAATTGATGACGTACATCTACAACTATACCTAACATATCCTTCATTTTACCAGAAACATAGACATGATCTCCCTCATGAAGAACTATATCTAGAACGCATCATCTTTTGCCACAAAATATACCTGAACTAATGTGATATTTTGGTGAGACAACATTGATTTGGAATTTACTAACTCTTTTCTATCAGTTATTTCAGTCTCAGGAAGTTCTATATCCTTTAGGTCCATATGATGTCCTTTCTCCAAACGTCAATAAAATAAATTATATTATTGATTTTAAAACACCATTACTTAAATCGTTGATATTATATAAGTTAGGCAATATCTCAAATGTTTCCCGTAAGTTATTTTTAGCTTTATGCCAACCTTTTCCATCGGTAAACCACATAAACTCTACATTAGGAATATTCTTAGTTTCTTCTGTAATCATTTTGTACGATCTTGCTGTTTCGTTTAACTTAGACCCGCCTGTAGCATAAAAGTTAACTTCAATTAAATATATTGTTGTATTACATTTAATTACATAATCAAATCGTTTTTGAGTAGTACCTTCATTGGTGATAGCAGATAAGTCGACATTAAAGCGTTCTTCAATTTCATTTTGATAGATTTCTTTAAATATGGTTTCTCCCATGACATATCCTTCCTGCTCTAGGTATTGTTGAACAATAGCTTCCATGGAATGACCTGTTCTATTTTTACGCCCATTCGTATCCATACCTACTTCTACACCAGTTACATAGTCCAATAGACTTGCAACTAAATGATGCTCTAATAAATCATATATCCCAGTTTTCTCCATAAATAAGGAATATTCTTCAGGGCTATAATCATGTTTTTTGAAGTCAAAATAGAAATCTTTTTCTGGGTCTTTTACAACAACGATGTCTTTAAGGCGTTTAGCAATAATAATAGGTACGGCACGCAATACTTCTGGATACTCATTATATAACTTTAAAAAATCTTGTTTGATATTCTTACTTCCTATTAAGCTATTTAAAAGGCATAATGGAATTTTAATATCATTGACATTTTCATACACCTTTTCAAAGTCCGTATAATATGTCCAACTTGCTACTGAATCCGTCATGGTATTTAACCATTCATCAAAGTTTCTTAAGACCACGTTTTCTCTCCTTCATGCTCAATTCTTCTTATCGCTATATCTAAATACTCTTTTTCTGCATCTATTCCAATGAATCGACGACCTAAACGCTTTGCTACCACTCCAGTAGTACCACTGCCCACAAAAGGGTCTAAAATATAGTCCCCCTCTTTTGTGCTCGCCAAAATGATTCTTTCCAATAAATACTCTGGTTTTTGCGTTGGATGTTTTCCTGCCCATTTTTCAGCTAGTTTTGTCAATGGCCCTGTCCATACATCTTTCATTTGTTTACCTGAATTAATTGACTTCATCAGCTCATAATTATAGTAATGTCTTGCTCTTTTATCGTTTTTACGTGCCCATAATAAAGTTTCAGTAGAATGTGTAAAATATCGACAAGATAGGTTAGGAGCTGGATTTGTTTTTTGCCAAGTAATGTTATTTAAGATTTTATAACCTTCTTGTTCTAATGCCATGCCTACAGAATAAATATTATGATAAGTACCTGAAATCCATATTGTAGCATTAGGTTTTAAGATTCTTCTACACATTCTAATCCAAGTACGATTAAAATGATGCTTATCTTCTAAAGAATTTATTTTATCCCAATCACCTTTATTAACTGATACAACATGTCCACCAGAATTTGAAATACCATCATTACTTAAAAAATATGGTGGATCCGCAAAAATCATATCGATACTATTATCTTTCATTTTTTCTAAAAAAGAAAATGTGTTTTCACAAATTAAAATAGAGCTTTCTTTATGATAATACGGTGTTATCATATTTTCCTCCTTGAATATATCATGGTTCATAATTTGTTACTAAAATCTCCTTTATCTTTCCTCGACTCTTTTGTGTTGCTCCATTAGTTCTCACTACATCAATTAAGTGTACATTAAAATCAGCATATAGCTCTTGTGTTAGCTCACTTGCAGAGTTTGAAAGCATAACATAAGCGCCTCTATGAGTTAATTCTTTTACCGTATCTCTTAATCTAACTTGGTCTTCATAAGAAAAACCCTCATGTGTATATGATGTAAATGAGCTTGTTTCATTTAATGGAATATATGGAGGGTCAAAATACACAAAATCGTCTTCTTTTACTAATTCTACGGCTTTATAGAAATCTCCTTTAAGAATAGTAATATTATTTTTATTTAAATATGAGCTTATATTATAAATCAGTTCTTCATCAACAATTTTAGGGTTTTTATAACTTCCATACGGTACATTAAATTGGTTTTTGCCATTAACACGATATAATCCATTAAAGTCAACTCTAAGCATATACATAATCCTTGCAGCTCGCTCTACATCACTTAAATTAGCATATGAGCTATCTCTGTCCCAGGATCTAACTTCTAAATAATAATCTTTGCTGTTATTATCTCTATGTTCAGATAATAACGCAATTAACTCTTTAGGATTATTTTTTATCACTTGATAGCAATTAATTAACTCTGTATTAAAATCGTTGATAATAGCACTAGATGGTTGCAACTCAAATAGAACAGCTCCACCACCAATAAATGGCTCAAAATAAGTATTAAATTGTTTTGGTATTTTTTCTAATATGACTGGTAAAAGCTGGCGCTTACCACCAGTCCATTTAGTGAAGGGTTTTAAATTCATAATGTATGTTTAGTCCTATAAATTAACCTAATAAAAAAGTTAACCATAAAAGTGATGGCAAAATTGTCTACAAAATATAGATATAAATATTCAGACAATATATGTAATTTAATTAAAAGCCTCTTTTCTTACATAATTCATCAATCGTTTTATAGTTCATACCTCTCATAAAATTAGCTGATTTATAAACTGATTCATCATCGATTAATAATGTATATACGCCTAATCTTTTAATTCTTTTTCCAAGTTTTGTAAATTTTTTATTTTCTTCTGCTATCATACCCATATATAAGATACAAAATATAATCTCTATATCAATGCAATTATCACCATAGACTGAAGAAAGCTTGTTTATACTCTCAAATACCTCAGGATCCGTTTCTTTACCTGTAATCTCATAGAATGAAACAAAATCTTTATAAATTTGCTCCGCACCATATTTTTTTGAAAACTCTTTTAATAAAGTAAAATAATCTGTATCTCGAGGCGCTGAACGATTCCCTTCTGCATCTGTAAGATATACACACCAATTATCAAAGCTTCCTTGATCAAACTCCAAGTATACTCCATTTTTAAACTTTATCACTTTATATCCCATAAAATTCTCCGATAATTTCTTTTTATAATATAATATCTTTTATTATAGCATAATATATTTATATACAATTCATTGTTTTGTATATACTTTTGATGATATAATTTTATCATTTGCACCTTCCTATTTGCTCCTGGCTGTGGGTTTTATACGCCACTTCTGGGCTTTAAAACCTTACAGCATTTCTTTTATCCGTTATCCTTTTGTTCCTGACTGTGGATTTTATTCGCCCTTTTAGGGCTTCAAAATCTTACGCTAGGAACTAAGCGATGCTCTATGATTTATGCGTCGCTTCTTCTTTTTTTACCTTTTTGCATTTTCCTTTTCCTACTTTGTTCCTAGCTGTGGGTTTTGTGCGCCCCTTTTGGGCTTCAAAATCTTACGCTAGGAACTAAGCGATGCTCTATGATTTATGCGTCGCTACGCTCCTTTAAATCATGAGCCCTGCTTATCCCAGGCCTTATCATATATAACTTAGTTACTACTTGATTAATCTGTCTGGAAACGGTCAGACCAAAATAATATATTAAATGAGAAAATAAAAAAGACGCCTTTCGGCGTCTTCTTTATTTTCTTAATCAGCGACTTCCTATCCTTCCAGGCCGTTTCCAGCCAAGTACTTTCGGCGTTTACGAGCTTAACTACTGTGTTCGGGATGGGAACAGGTGGTTCCT